>NZ_JBFRVF010000025.1:93765-220800 GCF_041475025.1 Vibrio sp. 10N.222.49.C12
TCTCGCATCTCGCATCTCGCAGTATGTTACAAGCAATAAAAAGCCCCGCAAGCTTTCACTTGCGGGGCTTTTTTAGCTAATTGAGAAAAGGGCTAATTACTTACCAGCTTCTTTTTCTGCTTTAACTTTTGCAATCACTTCGTCAGCAACGTTAGTTGGACATGGTGCGTATTGTGCGAATTCCATAGAGAATTGGCCACGACCAGAAGTGATAGTACGTAGGTGACCGATGTAGCCGAACATCTCAGAAAGAGGTACGTCAGCTTTAATACGAACACCAGTAACGCCAGCTTGTTGATCTTTGATCATGCCACGACGACGGTTAAGGTCACCGATAACATCACCAACGTGATCGTCTGGAGTGAACACGTCAACGTTCATGATTGGCTCAAGAAGTTGCGCGCCAGCTTTAGGCATAGATTGACGGAATGCGCCTTTCGCTGCGATTTCAAATGCGATAGCAGATGAATCGACTGCGTGGAAACCACCATCGAAAAGTTCAACTTCAACGTCTAGAGTTGGGAAGCCAGCTAGTACGCCGTTTTCCATCATAGATGCGAAGCCTTTCTCAACTGCAGGCCAGAATTCTTTAGGAACGTTACCGCCCACAACTACAGAGTTGAACTTGAAGCCAGAACCTGCTTCGCCTGGTTTGATACGGTAATCGATCTTACCGAATTGACCAGAACCACCAGATTGCTTCTTGTGCGTGTAGCTATCTTCAACAGCTTTCGTGATTGTTTCACGGTAAGCTACTTGAGGAGCACCTACTACAAGGTCAACGCCGTATGTACGCTTAAGGATATCTACCTTGATGTCTAGGTGAAGTTCACCCATACCTTTCAGGATAGTTTCGCCAGTCTCTTCGTCAGTCTCAACTTGGAAAGATGGATCTTCTGCAACCATTTTACCGATAGCGATACCCATTTTCTCAGAACCGCCTTTATCTTTTGGAGATACAGCGATTGAGATTACTGGAGTTGGGAATACCATTGGCTCAAGCGTTACTTGGTGCTTAGGATCACATAGAGTGTGACCAGTTTGCACGTTCTTCATACCAACGATCGCAATGATGTCACCAGCTTGTGCGCTAGTTAGTTCGTTACGGTCATCAGCTTGCATCTCAACCATACGGCCAACACGTTCAGTCTTGCCAGTGAATGAGTTAAGAATCGTGTCACCTTTGTTCAGTTTACCAGAGTAAATACGAACGAAAGTTAGAGCACCGAAGCGGTCATCCATGATTTTGAATGCAAGCGCTTTGAAAGTCTCATCTGTAGAAACGATAGCGTGTTCGCCAGTTTCTTCACCGTTCTCATCCATTAGAGGCTGAGGGTCAACTTCAGTTGGTGCTGGTAGGTAATCTACTACAGCATCAAGGACAAGTTGCATACCTTTGTTCTTGAACGCAGAACCACAGAACGTTGGGAAGAATGCGATATCACGAGTACCTTTACGGATACAACGCTTGATGTCTTCGATAGAAGGCTCTTCACCTTCCATGTAAGCTTCCATTAGGTCATCGTCTTGCTCTACAGCAGTTTCGATTAGCTCTTCACGGTATTGCTCAACGTCATCAACCATGTCCGCTGGAACATCTTTGATTTCGTAGTTTTCAGGAAGACCAGTGTCATCCCAAACGTATGCTTTACGGCTTAGTAGGTCTACAACACCAACGAACTCGTCTTCACGGCCGATTGGTAGAACCATTACTAGAGGAGTAGCGCCTAGAACGTTCTTAACTTGGTCAACAACGTTGTAGAAGTCTGCACCCATACGGTCTAGTTTGTTAACGAAGATCAGACGAGATACTTCTGATTCGTTAGCGTAGCGCCAGTTAGTTTCTGATTGAGGTTCAACACCACCAGAACCACAGAATACACCGATACCGCCATCAAGAACTTTAAGAGAACGGTATACTTCAACTGTGAAGTCAACGTGTCCAGGAGTATCGATAACGTTTAGACGGTGATCGTTCCAAAAACAGCTTACAGCTGCTGATTGGATAGTAATACCGCGCTCAGCTTCCTGTTCCATGAAGTCAGTCGTTGATTCGCCATCATGTACTTCACCAGTCTTGTGGATTTGACCAGTTAGCTTAAGGATACGCTCAGTGGTAGTTGTTTTACCCGCATCAACGTGCGCGAAAATACCAATGTTTCTGTATTTCGATAAATCTGCCATTGTCTTACTCTGTTAATAGGATATAAAATGCGCGCAGAGTATATCACAATCTGTGAAGACTGATAGCTTTGCATGCATTTGGGACTAAAAAACTTTGCCTTTTTCTAACATATAGAAAAAGGCACTCAGTAGTAACAATCTAAATGATTGTTAATTATAGTGCTAACCTAAAGCCTAATCGGCGTTAAGGTTAGGCTGAATTGCTGCTGTATAGAGTAGCTGAAGTGAGTTCAATTACAACTCATCAAAAGCATTAATTGCTTCCGATAATTTTTTCACACCGTGGATCTGCATTCCTGGAATGCCACCTTTAGGCATGTTAGCCGCCGGTACAATCGCTTTCTTAAAGCCGTGTTTAAATGCTTCATTTAAACGCTCTTGTCCGCTCGGTACAGGTCGAATCTCACCCGCTAGGCCTACTTCTCCAAATACCACCACATCTTTTGGTAATGCGCGGTCTCTGAAACTAGAAAGTAGAGCCATCACCAACGCAAGATCAGCACTGGTTTCGGTTACTTTAACACCACCGACGACATTCACAAACACATCTTGGTCAGCCATTTGTAAGCCGCCGTGTTTATGCAGCACCGCTAATAACAAAGAAAGCCTGTTTTGCTCTAGGCCGACAGCGACGCGACGTGGGTTAGCCAGCTGTGAATAATCCACCAGCGCTTGGATTTCGACAAGAAGTGGACGCGTCCCTTCCCACACCACCATGACAGAACTGCCCGAGGTTTCTTCTTCACCACGAGACAAGAAGATAGCGGATGGGTTGCTGACTTCTTTTAGCCCTTGGCCTGTCATCGCAAACACACCCAGTTCATTCACTGCACCAAAACGGTTTTTGTGGCTGCGTAGCGTTCTAAAACGGCTATCGGTTCCGCCATCTAATAAAACAGAACAGTCAATAATGTGCTCAAGTACTTTTGGCCCTGCTAAGGTGCCGTCTTTAGTTACGTGTCCAACTAAGAACACAGCAACGTTATTCTGTTTTGCGTAGCGCGTTAATGCGGTTGCCGATTCACGAACCTGTGCAACACTGCCCGGAGAAGATTGAACATCCGCAACGTGCATAACTTGGATCGAGTCGATAACCATGATCTTAGGTTGTTCTTTTTCTGCAACCTGACAAATCTTATCCACGTTCGTTTCTGAGAGCATCTTTAGGTGCTCTTTTGGCAATCCAAGTCGAGACGCACGCATCGCGACTTGTTGCAGAGATTCTTCCCCGGTTACATAGAGAGTCGGTAATTGAGAAGAAAGCTGACACATGGTTTGTAATAGCAGCGTTGATTTACCGGCACCCGGGTTACCACCAATCAGGATCGCAGCACCCGGTACGACACCACCACCAAGTACGCGGTCTAGCTCTTTAAAGCCACTGCTAAAACGTGGGACTTCTTGCAGATCGATTTCTGACAGCGTTTGAACCAAAGATTCAGTTGCACCGCCCGCATAACCACTCAATCGTTCATTACGTGCGACCTGAGGTGAAGCGGCTAACCTAACTTCTGTAATCGTGTTCCAAGCACCACATGCATTGCACTGCCCCTGCCAACGTGGAAAATCGGCACCACAGTCATTACACACATAAGCTCGCTTTGCCTTCGCCATAAAACCTCAATAATTTACTCAATTACACAATGATGTTGTCAATTTGTGACTTATTTGACCGTACGGATGAAAATAAAAGTTGCAGTCATACCACTTATACTTAAAGATCGATTTAAACTAGTCGATAACATAAACGCACCGTCCATTCTAACAAGAAAAGTATGCAGCAATCTGAAATTCTATCTGTAGCAGAACGTTTAATCCCGGCTTACCACGCCGAAGATTTCGAATTCCTTCTTTCTCAAATGACAGAAGGGGAATCGCCGTCTCTGAAGCTGCTCGTTAAAATGGAACTGAATCGTATCATGGCTCCGTGTACAAAGAGCATTGATTTACGCGGGCGTATTGATAATGAGTGTCGTCAGTTCACTCTCGATGGCCGTAAGCACTGGCTCGATGATATCGCTTTAAACGCATATCAACGTGGTACGAAAAAGTTTAAAGGTTACACAGAAGGCGCATGGGAGTTAGTAATGACTCCGCGAACTCAGCCTCTGAGCGTTGTTAAAACATCTTCTCAAGGTAACCACGACATTACTAGCGCCAATAGCCCGTACGAAGCGGAAGCTATTAACCTAGGTTACGACTTAAAACGCCAAGAGAACAGACTCAAGATTAGCTCGCAGGTCGAGATCACCACATCGAAAGGGCAAAGCCTACATGGTGTAACGGTTGATATCTCCCCGTCGGGTGCAAAGTTCAAAGTACCGAGCGCCTTTCGATACAACCTCGGCGAGATCATCAGCGTTAAGTTCTCAGAGCTTATCGAAAAGTCCCAAGAAAACGATGTTAACCAAGCGGTTGAATTTCGTGTTTTGGGTATCGACGAATCTTATGAGAACAACGCGGTCAAATTTCTAAGAACCATCAAGGTAAGCGACAACAATATTGTGGCTCGCTTACTCGATGAGTCTTTAAATAGCACCAGTAAGAAAACCAGCCATGAGAATCAAGATAGGATTATTCGAACTCGTACTCGAGGAATCGAACATACCTATCTAAAGCATACTTGTAACCTACCCCTGTTTTTCAGCGGCAGCGAACTAAAGCTTGCCCTACTGACGGATAACAACCATCCATTATGGCAATATTGGCACGACGAACGAAATCAACAAGCGCTGGGTACCCTGTTCAACGAGCAACGTATGAACCTGTTGGCGAAACCAGGAGTGAAGGGAACCAGTAACGTTATCTACTCTTTTACCCATGAACACCAAAACAAGACCTTGTTCTATTCAATGATGCTGCCTGAAGCCTCTCGTGAACAAAGACAGCTGTTCTGGCACATCGGTGGCAAACGTAAAAGTTGGAAGGCGTTCAAGTTCTCGGTTTTCGAACTTTCAGACACTGAGCGACAAGCATTAGCTAAACACTCGGATACGCTGGCTCAAAGCTCAGCTCAACTGACGCATTGCGGAATCTTGCAAGAGATTGGCGATCACGAAAGTGCGGCGGACTATCTTCTGAGTGAAAAGCCACGCATTCCAAGCAGTGAATTGAACCGCTTCCGTCACCCGCGTACTGTCGTCGGCAATATTCAAAGCATCTACTTTGACTCTCAGACTCGTCGTAAAGAGCCGAGATACCAATTTAAGTCACCGTTGCAACTTACATCACAAGATGGCGCAGCGGCGAACGGACACACCTTAGATATTTCGAAGCGTGGACTGAGCATTAGCCTTGAACACCCAATGGTACTCAAGATTAATGATCCGGTATTAGTGAACTTCAATGAACTGCAGCTCTATGACAAGAACCTGCCACTGAGCACAGTGCCTTACCACGTAATTCGAGTGAGTCCGAATGGTCGCAACGTGCAGTTGGTTATTGCCGAGAACGCCAAGACAATGCGTACCATCGCTTTCCTTAATGGGCTTATCGATCAAAACCAAAGTAAGCTGATTAAGAAGCAAGAGATACTGCCAACACATTCGCTACTCGAATCACTGCACAACATTTTGTTGAGCAAGATGGTCAGTAACCCAATATTCATTGATAAGCCAAGTTCAACGCTGCGCTGTAAGATCATTGGTGTGAATTTCCCACTGAATAAGCATCTAACGTTACTTGCTAAACTTGGTCACAACCAAAAGTTCTCACTCGAGCCAATCTTCAAGGGTCACACCAACTCACTGTTGGCTGAGCCACTAAAAAGAATTGAAGGTGCGGAGCCTAAGCATCATGACGTGTACATTGCTGCAGTGAAGTTTGGCGACAAAATCCAGTCGGTACACACCAAGTTGGTCAAAGACTTCGCCTCAGCAAAGGAACGCATCTTATTCATCAAGAAAGCGCAGCACTTAGGTGATGTGTATGTATTGCGAGTCACCACGGCACCTATCTTTAATCCGCTAACGAGTTTATTCCAGTCGGATTTAGAAGAGCTTTCACGCATCAGTATGCATCAAGCTAAGAAGCTAGAGAATGAGGTGACGGCGTTTATCGGTTATGGCGAGATAGAGGACATTACCGATGAAGTGCTGATTCGATTGGAGCTAACACGCTAGCCTCGAGTGGCGTATTAACTTAAGCATGAAAATTGAAAAAGCAGGCTGATAGCCTGCTTTTTTGTGTCTGAGCCACTATTGCTAAATAAGATACATAGCCAATAGCACTTAGGTAGAGCCCCTAAGGTTTCGCTTGCCAGCTGATCTTCTGTTGCTTAGCCAATACACCCGACAAGATACACAGCACACCGCCTAAACCTGCGTAACGAACAGCAGTTTGAGCTTGCTGCTCTACTTTTGGTTTTGCGTGGTAGGCAATGCCTAAACCTGCAGAGCCCATCATTACCAAGTCATTGGCACCATCACCAACGGCAACGGTATTATGTAGTTCCAATTCGTACTCTTCAGCCAACTCTACCAAGATATCCGCTTTGGTCTGCGCCGAAACAACATCGCCTAAGACTTCACCCGTCAACTTACCGTTGACGATCTCAAGCGTGTTTGATTGAGCATGGTCTAGATCAAGGGTATCTTTCAGGTAGTCAGAGAAGTAAGTAAAACCGCCTGATGCAATCGCCGTTTTCCAGCCAAGCTTATTTAGAGTATTCACCAGCCCGACCAAGTCTGGCATGAATGGCAATGACTGACGCACTTGCTCTAATATCGACTCATCCGCACCTTTCAGTGCTCCTACTCGCTGGCGTAGGCTCTGTTCAAAGTCGAGCTCGCCTTGCATTGCTCGTTCTGTGATTTCAGAGACTAACTCTCCCACTCCAGCTAGCTTGGCAATCTCATCGATGCATTCAATTTGAATCGCTGTGGAATCCATATCCATCACGATCAAACCTGGCTTAGATAAGTCTGGGACCTCGCTAAGGCAAGCATAATCAAGCTTTAGCGCTTGGAGGATTTCTTCGTGTGCTGGCGTTAGATTGCCTGACATCAAAGCCACTTCATAATGCCCAACCTTCCACGTATCGAGGATGGTGTTGTAAGTGCCAGTGAAAAAGTCGATGTCATCGAAAGATTGTGGAGATAGGTACTCACCAAACACAATCCAATTGGCCTTGGATTTAGCGAGTTGAGAAGCGAAACGAGTCTCGGGGAGTCGAGTTAATAATGTCGTATGCCTTTTTATCGGCAGATATTTCTGATCGTCCATGTGTATGATTCCTAATTAACTATGCTAAACGTTAACCTATTGCAATTTGAAAACGCAAGTCTCAATATGTCTTAATCATAACATTTGTTTATTTCAGGCTTCGTTAAACATGAATGAATCATTGTTCTCAATACGTAACGCTTTACGAATGCTAGCCCTCATTTTGTTGGCTACCATGTTCGTTGTAACGATTAAAAATACGGTCGTGATCAGTAAAGGTAACGAGAAGATCCAAGCAAAACAATTGGAAACTCTTACCAAGCTGCTTATCTCTCAGGCATCACTTTCAGCCAGCAAGATGATCACGCAACAAGACCAAGAGCGATTGCTTGATCTGACTAACCAGCTATCTCAAGACCGACTGGTGTTCGATACCACCATCTATGATGCAGAGGGTATTCGACTGGCTTCGAGCGAAAAAGCCCTCTCGGTACGTGAGGTTCTTGGCTTAGATACACCACTTTCAACAGCAAGTATCGGCAGACAACAGTTAGTTGAACCTATTTATTCTCCAGAGAAAACGATCATCGGCTTTATTCGAGTGACTTTTGAAACCGGTAAGATGACGGCGATTTCTGATCACCACTACCGCAAAAGTGATCGCTACATGATCGGTATGGTGTTGATGGGGTTTGTGAGTGGCGTGTTGTTCATCATGCTGATTCGCAGAAGACCAACTAAGTCTGGTGAGAACTTACTATTGAAAAATGTAAGCTCATAAACACACTAGGCTGACAATAAATACTAGACTCAGAATAAGTACAGCAATCCAATAAAAAGCCCCGACGCTCAGGCAGCAACTGGGCTTTTTGTTATCTGTTAACTTATCAAGCTAAGACAAATCAAGATTATTCTTGGTCACCAAGCAACACTGAGTCTAGTGCGATAACCATCATGTCGTTGAAAGTCGTTTGACGTTCATCTGATGTCGTTTGCTCACCAGTCTTGATGTGGTCAGACACAGTACAAATCGTTAGAGCTTTTGCGCCGTATTCAGCACATACACCATAGATACCTGCCGCTTCCATCTCTACGCCAACAATGCCGTATTTGTCCATTACTTCGAACATCTCTGGATCTGGCGTGTAGAACAGTTCAGCCGAGAACAGGTTACCGACTTTTACGCCGACACCGAGAGCTTTGGCTGCATCTTCTGCCGCGCGCACCATTTTGTAATCCGCAATAGCCGCAAAGTCATGATCTTTAAAGCGAATACGGTTCACTTTAGAGTCAGTACATGCGCCCATGCCGATCACCACATCACGCACTTTGATATCTTCGCTCACTGCACCACAACTACCCACACGAATGATCTTCTTCACACCAAAGTCTTTGATCAGCTCAGTCGCGTAAATAGAACAAGATGGAATACCCATACCGTGTCCCATTACCGAAACCTTACGACCTTTGTAAGTACCGGTGTAACCAAACATGTTGCGAACGTCGCACACTTGAACCACTTCTTCCAAGAAGGTTTCAGCGATGTATTTAGCACGTAGCGGGTCGCCTGGCATTAAAACTACGTCAGCGAAATCACCCATTTCAGCATTAATATGTGGAGTAGCCATTGAAAATATCCTTAATCTCAAAACAAAAAAAGAAGAGAGAAGTTTCCCTCTCTCTTCGTTAACTATTATAGAAAGCTTGTACCGTGTCCCATTGGCGATGTACCAAAGTATGACGCTAAGCTTTGACCGATATCAGCAAATGTATCGCGACGGCCTAAAGAACCGGCTGGAACCTTCTGACCGTAAACAATCACAGGGATGTGCTCACGAGTATGGTCTGTACCTGGCCATGTCGGATCACAACCGTGGTCAGCAGTTAAGATAAGCACATCGTCTTCTTTCATCATATCGATGATTTCATTGATGCGACCATCGAAGTACTCAAGTGCCGCTGCGTAACCAGCAACATCACGGCGGTGGCCGTAAGCTGAGTCAAAATCAACGAAGTTAGTGAACACGATAGTGTTGTCGCCCGCTTCATTGATCGCATCTTTGGTTGCTTCAAATAGCGCAGGGATACCTGTTGCTTTGGTTTTCTGAGTGATGCCACAACCCGCGTAGATATCAGAGATCTTACCGATTGAGTGAACGTTACCGCCCTTCTCATCAACCAACTTCTGAAGAATGGTAGCTGCAGGTGGCTCAACAGAAAGGTCACGACGGTTACCAGTACGTTCGAATTGACCTTTACCTTGGCCAATGAACGGACGAGCGATAACACGACCAATGTTGTAATCTTCTAGCTCTTCACGAGCAATCTGACAAAGGTCTAATAGGTTTTGTAGGCCGAATGTCTCTTCATGACAAGCGATCTGGAAAACAGAGTCTGCTGAAGTATAGAAGATTGGCAGGCCTGTCTTCATGTGTTCTTCACCTAGGTTATCTAGGATTTCAGTGCCTGATGAGTGGCAGTTACCCAAGAAACCAGACAGGCCTGCACGCTCAAGGATGCGGTCAGTCAGTTCTTTTGGGAAGCTGTTCTCTTTGTCGGTGAAGTAGCCCCAGTCAAACAGTACAGGAACACCTGCGATTTCCCAGTGACCTGATGGCGTGTCTTTACCAGAAGACAGCTCAGCAGCGTGACCGTAAGCGCCAATGATCTCAGCGTCTGCATCCATACCAGGAGCAAAACGACCCGTAGACTCTTTGTGAGCCATCGCTAGACCTAGCTTAGACAGGTTTGGCAATGTCAGTGAACCTTTACGATCTGCATTGTCTGCAAGACCTTGGTCACAATGATCTGCGATGTGGCCCATAGTGTCAGAACCTACATCACCAAATTTGTCTGCATCCGCTGTTTCACCGATACCGAATGAATCTAAAACTAAAATAAATGCTCTTTTCATTTTCTTCACCAACTTATTGCTCTTTGCACCAGAACTCTGTTTATCGGTATACGCGAGGCATACCGATAACGGTTATTTACACGTCTTCAGAACGAATCTGACGGTAAACGTCTGGCGTTGCTGTATATTCTCCGCCCACAGTGATTGCATTTTGTAATGCAGTTGCAGCTTCTTGCCACTGTTGTTCGTTGCGAGCATGAATCATTGCTAATGGCTTATCTTCACTTGCTACTTCACCTAGGCGAATGAAGTGATCAAAACCGACTGCGTAATCAATGCTGTCAGTTGCTACACGACGACCGCCGCCCATACCAACCACAGCCATACCAATTGCACGAGTATCCATTGCTGATACCACACCGCTTTCTAACGCGTACACTGGCTTAATAATGTCTGCTTTTTCTAGGTAGTTATCGTAGTTCATTACGAAATCAACTGGACCACCAAGGCCCGCTACCATTTTACCGAAGCACTCTGCTGCCTTACCGTTATCCAGTACTGCCATCAGTTTTTCGCGCGCTTCGTCTGAGTCTTTAGCTAGGTTACCGAGCACCAGCATTTCAGCACACGATGCTAGAGTGATCTCTAACAAGCGAGGGTTACGGTATTCACCCGTTAGGAACTGAACCGCTTCACGAACTTCTACTGCGTTACCCGCTGAAGAAGCCAGCACTTGGTTCATGTCCGTTAGGATTGCTGTTGTTTTAGTACCCGCACCGTTTGCTACTGCAACGATAGATTTCGCTAGCTCTTCAGATGCTTCGTAAGTCGGCATGAATGCGCCTGAACCTACTTTTACATCCATCACTAGAGAATCAAGGCCCGCAGCCAGTTTCTTAGATAGGATTGAAGCCGTGATCAGCGAGATGTTATCGACTGTTGCTGTGATATCACGAGTTGCGTAAACACGCTTGTCAGCAGGAGCTAGATCGCCTGTTTGACCGATGATAGCCACGCCAGCATCTTTCGTTACTTCACCGAACACATCGTTGGTTGGTGTAATGTTGTAACCCGGAATAGATTCCAGCTTGTCTAGCGTACCGCCAGTGTGGCCTAAACCACGACCAGAGATCATTGGAACGAAACCGCCACATGCTGCCACCATTGGGCCAAGCATCAGAGAAGTAACGTCGCCAACACCACCAGTAGAGTGTTTATCAACGATTGGGCCATCAAAGTTCATGTGGCTCCAGTCAATCACCATGCCTGAATCACGCATTGCACACGTTAGTGCGATACGTTCTGGCATCGTCATTTCATTAAAAAAGATAGCCATTGCGAATGCGGCAATTTGGCCTTCAGAAACCGTGTTCTTAGCCACACCTTGAATGAAGAAGTTAATTTCTTCAGCTGTTAGGACTTCACCGTCACGTTTTCTGCGAATAATTTCTTGAGGTAGATACATTAGTGCCTCCCAAACTCTAGTGAGTATGGTTTGTAGGGAAAAGAGGTAATATGGAGTGGCTTGACGCCACTCCATCAAACAGACTTATTATGTTCAATACTCTAAATATTTGGCGTTGCAGTTAGGCGACCAGTGAGTTCATTCCTATGAGCATAGAGGCTCTATGTGATTAGGAGGAACTTACGCAGTCAACAACGCTGCGGTGTCAAATATGACGAGTAAATTAGTATGCTGCTGGATCAGCAGTCTGGTCTGTCACTTCTAATGTATTAAGAAGGTTAGTTAGTAGGCTTGAAGCACCAAAACGGTAGTGCATGTTGTCTGCCCACTCAGCGCCTAGTAGCTCATCAGCCATTGCTAGGTATAGTGCTGCATCTTCAGCAGTACGTACGCCACCAGCTGGTTTGAAACCAACTGTTTTAGCAACACCCATGTCACGAATAACTTCAAGCATCATGCGCGCGTACTCTGGAGTCGCGTTTACTGGCACTTTACCTGTTGAAGTTTTGATGAAGTCTGCACCTGCTTCGATACAGATTTGAGAAGCTTTCTTGATTAGTGCTTCTTCTTTCAGTTCACCTGTTTCGATGATCACTTTAAGCGTGATGTCACCACAAGCTGCTTTACACTGTTTAACTAGCTCAAAGCCAACTTCTTCGTTGCCAGCAATAAGAGCACGGTATGGGAATACTACGTCAACTTCGTCTGCGCCGTACGCTACCGCTGCTTTTGTTTCTGCAACAGCAATTTCGATGTCGTCATTACCATGAGGGAAGTTAGTTACAGTCGCAATGCGTACTTCTGGAGTACCTTGCTCACGCAACGCTTTCTTAGCTGCTGGGATAAAGCGAGGGTAAATACAGATTGCAGCGGTGTTGCCTACTGCAGTCTTCGCGTCATGACAAAGCGCCACTACTTTTTCAGTAGTATCGTCGTCATTTAGCGTAGTTAGGTCCATAAGTTTAAGTGCACGTAGAGCTGCTGCTTTTAAATCGCTCATTTCTATCTCCGATCAATATATTCAAATAGTTAACTACTTCGCCCTCCATCCAGTATAGATGGATATTTTAGTAATGCTCAGTAGCCACAAATGAACGGACTTGGTTCCCTGAAGACTTGATAACTTTCGCTACCAATTGCAATCCTTGTCACCGCACAGTACCAGTTTGGTCTATGGCACAACAAATCAGTCATGTTGTGTCTAACATCTATAGCGTATCGCTAATTTTGGCTTAATCCCAGAAGAATAACGTTCGAGTTGATTTCGAGGTTACTTTCTTGCCAACAGAGACATCCTATCCCTTTAGCTTATACATTATAGGTATCCATCAATAAATTGTAGTGCTCCTTAGAACGCAAACGGTTTGTATCTCAAAAAAACATTCTAGACCCTACATCGAATCTAAGCATAAGCGCGTGCATATACTAAAAACGGCAGGCCTAAAAACAAAAAAGCCCCGCAGCAATTTCTTGCTACGGGGCGATATTATTATGGCGTCTATATATCGATTTCTAACTAATTAGAAAGACAGGAAGAAGCCAGCAATTGTTGCTGCCATCAGGTTAGATAGAGTACCAGCAATTACCGCTTTAACACCCATACGTGCGATGTCGTGGCGACGGCTTGGTGCAATACCACCTAGACCACCTAGAAGAATCGCAATTGAAGAAAGGTTTGCGAAACCACATAGTGCGAATGCGATGATAGCTTGAGTCTTCTCAGACATCACTTGACCAGTTGCTGCAACAACTTGAGCGTTTTCACCAACGTATGGTACGAAGTTTAGGTATGCAACGAATTCGTTAACAACTGTCTTCTGACCAATGAAAGAACCAGCGATAGTTGCTTCTTCCCATGGAACACCAATGATGAATGCTAGCGGTGCGAAGATCCAACCTAGAAGAAGTTCTAGAGTTAGGTTTTCCATACCGAACCAACCACCGATGCCACCTAGGATACCGTTGATTAGAGCAATTAGACCGATGAATGCTAGTAGCATTGCACCAACGTTAAGTGCTAGTTGTAGACCAACTGATGCGCCACCTGCTGCTGCGTCGATAACGTTAGCTGGTTTGTCATCGCCACCGTCCATTTCGTCAGCGATGTTGTCGTCTGGCGTATCTGTTTCAGGCTTGATGATTTTAGCGAATAGTAGACCACCTGGTGCTGCCATGAATGATGCTGCTACAAGGTACTCTAGAGGTACACCCATAGATGCGTAACCCGCTAGTACACCACCAGCTACAGAAGCCAAACCACCACACATTACTGCGAATAGTTCAGAGTTAGTCATTTTAGGAACAAATGGACGAACAACTAGAGGTGCTTCAGTTTGACCAACGAAGATGTTTGCTGCTGCAGACATAGACTCGGCGCGAGAAGTACCTAGAGCTTTCTGAAGACCACCACCAAGAACTTTGATTACAATTTGCATAACACCAATGTAGTAAAGTACAGAGATAAGTGCAGAGAAGAAAATCAGAGTTGGTAGTACTTGGAAAGCAAAGATGAAACCGATACCGTCAACTGAGAAGTTAACTAGGCTGCCGAATAGGAAACCAGTACCGTCTTTACCGTAGTCGATCACGTTTGCTACACCAGCAGAGAAACCTGCAAGTAGATCACGACCCCAAGGGATGTAAAGTACGAATGCACCAAGTGCGAATTGGATAGCGAAAGCGCCACCCACTGTTCTTAGATTAATAGCTTTGCGGTTGTCAGATAGTAGTACTGCGATTGCGATCAGTGCAACCATTCCGACTAGGCTCATAAACAGGCTCATAGTTTATGACTTCCTTATTAGTTATTTATTGGCGTGTTACAAAATGGGGCTATAAAGCGGAGGCAATTATACTCATGCGACCACTAATAAAGTAATGCCGTCCTCACACTTTCGTAGAAGATTCATGTACCATTCACACGCAAATGTGACCCAAATCACAAGCTCAGTGCGATTTACGCAAACGATAAACAAAAACCTTCGATTTTATTCACATATACCGAATGCGCGATGGCTATTTTGCCAAATTTGCGCTGCAATCGATTGCTTTGGCTCTTTTCTAAGCAAAAAAAGTTCATTTAAGATCGTAACTAAATATTTGGAATGATTAACATTTCCTTGGTTTCCATACATGGGCATGTCCGGAGCATCCGTTTCCAATACCAGACATTCAAGGGGCAATTTTGCGATGGTTGTGCGTGTTTTTTGCGCTCTTGGGTAAGTTATCGTTCCACCGACGCCAATATAGAAACCTAGCTTGATCCACGCCAAAGCTTGCTGTTCACTCCCAGAAAAACCGTGAATCACACCACCTAAGGTGAACTTATGCTGCTTTATTAGCTCGATAAGTCGGTTGTAAGACTTCCTCTCATGGATGATTAAAGGCAGGTCAAACTCCTTCGCAAGCTCCATTTGTTGGATGAAAAAGCGCTCTTGTTTCTCTCGTTCAACGTCCACAAAAAAGTCGAGCCCGCACTCACCTATCGCGACACATTGGCTGTTTTTTGAAGCGAGTAATTGGCGAAGTTCCGAAAATTGTTCGTCATTGGTCGGTTCTAAAAAGTAAGGATGGAAGCCTAATGCATAGTAAATATTGGGGTGAGATTGAGCGATTTCATCGAGCTTCCTCCAGTTACATTGGCCGATAGAAGGGATGATTAACTTCTCGACTTGCGCTTGTTTCGCTTCTTTAAGATAGCCATCAATAGTTTGATCAGGTGTAAAACCTTGCTCAAACGCCTCAAAATCCGCGTGGCAATGAGTATCAAACAGCGGAAAGTCACTTATTTGCTGTGTCATTTTCCCTACTCTCCATTTGTTTCCCTTGAGGATCACGACGATAAGCAACACAACTGCGCTTGTTCTCAGGCGTTAAGCCAAGCTCTTCACACCACTTATCGTATTTCCTAACCCAAGCTTTTATCCAACCGAACATATTTACCTCAAGCTTATTGTCTAAAATGGCACGCATTAAAAAACGCCTATTGCAGAACAATAGACGTTTTTGTTTAACTCGAATAGAGATCGAAGAAATTAGTGCTCGCGCGTCGCTCGGAACTGAACTTCAGGGAAGCGTTCAGAAGCTAGGTTCAAGTTCACCATAGTTGGTGCGATGTAAGACAGGTTATCACCGCCATCTAGCGCAAGGTTAGATTGGTTCTTACGTTTGAATTCTTCAAGTTTCTTAGCGTCATCACATTCAACCCAACGAGCTGTTGCAACGTTAACACCTTCGTAGATAGCTTCTACGTTGTATTCCGCTTTCAAGCGCGCTACAACCACGTCGAACTGAAGCACACCAACCGCACCAACGATCAGGTCGTTGTTTTGCATAGGACGGAATACTTGTACTGCGCCCTCTTCTGAAAGCTGAACTAAGCCTTTTAGAAGTTGCTTCTGCTTCAGTGGATCGCGTAGACGGATACGACGGAATAGCTCAGGTGCGAAGTTAGGAATACCAGCGAACTTAAGGCTCTCACCTTGAGTAAAGGTATCACCAATCTGGATAGTACCGTGGTTATGTAGACCGATAATATCACCCGCGTATGCTTTTTCAGCACGTGCACGGTCACCCGCCATAAAGGTTACCGCATCAGAGATACTTACACTCTTGCCTGTACGAACATGGTTCATCTTCATACCTTGGTTGTAAGTACCCGAAACGATACGCATGAATGCGATACGGTCACGGTGTTTAGGGTCCATGTTTGCTTGGATCTTGAAGACGAAACCAGAGAACTTCTCTTCGGTTGCTTCAACATCACGCTCGTTCGCTTGACGCGTTTGAGGTGCTGGAGCCCATTTCGTTAGACCATCAAGCATGTGGTCAACACCAAAGTTACCCAATGCAGTACCGAAGTAAACCGGCGTTAGTTCACCCGCTAGGAACAGTTCATGATCAAACTCAGGACAAGCACCGATAACAAGCTCTAGCTCTTCACGTACGCTTTCCGCAAGATCAGCACCTACTGCTTCATCTAGCTCAGGGTTATCGAGACCTTTGATGATACGAACTTCTTGGATCTCGTGGCCGTGGCCAGATTCATACAAGATCGTTTCATCACGATGAATGTGGTAAACACCTTTAAACTCTTTACCACAACCGATAGGCCATGAGATAGGAGCACAAGCCATACCTAGCTCGCTCTCTACTTCATCAAGCACTTCCATTGGGTCACGAACGTCACGGTCAAGTTTATTCATAAACGTTACGATTGGCGTATCACGTAGACGCGTTACTTCCATTAGTTTACGAGTACGATCCTCGACACCTTTTGCAGCATCGATAACCATCAAACAAGAGTCAACCGCTGTTAGCGTACGGTACGTATCTTCCGAGAAATCTTCGTGTCCTGGAGTATCTAGTAGGTTTACTAGGCAATCATTGTATGGGAATTGCATTACCGACGTAGTTACCGAGATACCACGTTCTTTTTCCATCTCCATCCAGTCAGATTTAGCGTGCTGGTTAGAGCCACGGCCTTTTACGGTACCCGCTTTTTGAATCGCGTTTCCGAATAAAAGAACTTTTTCAGTAATCGTGGTTTTACCCGCATCCGGGTGAGAGATAATCGCAAACGTTCTACGTTTGCTCACTTCTTGTTGGAAAGACATAGTCGCCCTTTGCTGATCTAAAGCGTAAAAAGGGCAAGTAGATAATACTTGCCCTTGAATTCTGTGTGCGGATTATACAGAAAGCGTATCACTTTCTAAAGGGTCAGTTTACACCCTATTTTTTGGCTAATTTTGTGATTAGCTATCTAGTTAGCGAAAAGACGTAACATGACTAGCTAAAAGACATAAAAAGATAGCTCATAATGATGGCATCTTCGTTGCCTTGTTTAGTTGGATAGTAATTACGACGGCGATCAACTTCGTTGAAGCCTGCCTTTTCGTAAAGATTAAACGCGTTCACATTACTTTCGCGAACTTCCAGCCAAGCGCTTTCAGCATCAGCTTGCTCACACATATCAAGGAAATGTTCAGTTAGTGCCTTACCATAACCTTTGCCTTGCTTGCTTGGGTCTACCGCAATATTAAGCAGCGTCACTTCACCAACAATATTTTGAGCGAAGAAATAGCCCACCACTTGTCCATCAACTTCAAGGACATGATGACAAGCGCCTCGGCTATCAAGATCTCGGATCATATTTTCAGACCAAGGGTGAGAATGCGCGGCCTGCTCTATCTTCCAAATGGCGTCTAGGTGTTGTTGTGAAGTCGGTAAAAATTGATTAGTCATAAGCACAAATTTGTTGCCATAAGTCGCGGCGGTGTTGGTTGTTACCGTTAATGTCAGACAGTAATGGCGATTGAAGTGTTTTAGCCTTCAGCTCTTGAGCCGACTCACAACCAGCAAACCATATCCACTCAACCGAACCTAAATCCACAGAAGATAGGTACTGAGGCTGAATGTGCAATGCCTGAAATAATTCGAGCTTGATACTTTTGAGTACTCGTTCAAACATCACGGCGAGATCTTCCTGAGGCTTTTCAGGCGAAACCAACAGTAGCTTGCAGTCATTTGAGAGTGGCATCAATTCAGATTCATAACCCGCTAAACGCTCTGGGTGGCTAAGCTCCCATTGGCTAATGCCCATCTCTTGCAGGTATTGTGCGTGTGTTTGTGACATATCTAGCGGTGTAACCTTAGGTTTATAGTGGGCGATTTATTAGAGCGAAGTTAAAAACGAGCTCATCAGAGTTGGGCTGATACTAACAAAAAATAAAGGAGCATCAAGCTCCTTTATTTAGACTAAATCAGTTTGTATCTTGTTGCGTGATAAATCAGCTTATAAGTCGTTGAACTCGGGGCTGTAAGCAATCTCACCAGCATGTCCAGCAAACGCACCGTTTACCAATTCAATCGCTTGGAAAGCACCTTCAGGCACATCCCAAACACAACTCAGGCCAAACTCGCTCGCAGCCTTGAAACCAAAGCGGCTGTAATAAGCAGGGTCACCCAACACAACGCAAGCTGGGTAACCAAAATCAACCAAAGTGGAAAACGCATCTTCAACTAGAGATTTGGCAATGCCTTGGTTGCGGAACTCTTCTTTCACAGCGAGAGGCGCAAGCCCTTGCCAGTTATGATCGTCGCCATCAAGAGTGATAGGGCTAAACATCAGGTGACCAACCACCTCGCCTTCATCAGAACAAGCCACCAGCGATAGCGTTAAATGGCTATTCTCACGCAAGCTCATAACCAAGTTAGCTTCTGCATCTGTTTCAAAAACAGATTTCAATAAACGATCAATGACAAGTATATCTGCCGGTGCTTCAGTTCGAATAAGCATTCATTACCTCACTTTGTGTATCTGGGGATTGTACTCCCTTCTGCACAAAATCAGCTAATTGATTTAACAAAGTTTTCATAGGAGTCGGCAATACGTCTAAATCTACGCTATCCATCAAGTTTTTGACTTCTAAACCAAGCTCTGTATCGCCCTCAATAGACAGTCTACGTTGAAAGAAAAGCGTATCTGGGTCTTCTTTACGCCCGGCAATCAACACAAGATCGTTAAGGTTTCCGCTAAAGCTTACATCTTCAACAACCTCGTTATCAGCTACAACTAGTTGCTCATTTTGATAGCTAATACACCAACTTAACCCCATATCTTTTATTGAGACTTTAAGCCACTTGTCTTCTAAGAATTCAAAGTCACCGTCCTCTAAAGCTTCCTTAAAGACATTCTTAAGCGCCTCCAATAAGGCTCTTTTTTGTACTGTTTTAGGCAATAACTGGACTGGAGATCGCAAAATTGATGCGGCATTTTGAACTAGTTGAGTGCGAATCTTGTTTATCACGTGACTTATCCGTAACTTTGTCAATAATATGGAATGCATCATAGATGATGTTGAAATCTCAGTTACTGTTATGTATCAAATTAACTTCGGTTTGATACTCGACCTTTAATATCCTGAAAATCACAGTTATAGTAACTCAGGTCATGAGAATTACAGCGGATCGCTGCACTCACAGGTAAATATCGATAGCCACACAAAAAGTAATAAATATTTATCGATAGTGAATATTCAAGCTCTTGGAGAATTGGTAGTACTTTGATGCCTCCCCAGCAACTACAACATTGGTTTACCCAGCTAACAGCAAACAGTCCGTTCTTTTTTGCGGTACTTGACGCCCAACATAACTATTTTATGGTTAATGAGCGTTACTGCGATATTGCTGGTTTGAGTCAAACAGAGCTTGCAGGCATGAATGATCGCCAAACATTGGGCGAACAGTTCTACCAACATCTCAAGCCTTACTATGAGCGTGCATTCAGTGGCGAAACGATTGAGGCCGAAGTCACCCTCAACGAAACAGACCTCGATACCAGCCTTCATTTCAGCCTATCTCCGCTTACCAATGGCAACAAAACCGACTACATCGTCTTTCACGCCTTCGACACATCAGAAAACCAAGTACTTGTCCGTTCTTTAGAAGAATCCGAAGCCAAATTCCACAAACTATCTCAACTACTCCCTGACGGATTACTGCTCGTTGAAAGTGACTATATCTTGTCATCCAACCCAGCGGCAGCGCGCCTGCTTGGCTTTAACTCAACCACAGAGTTAATTGGCGAACAGCTGGGACGCCTATTTATCGATGAACAAACCAAAACAGTCTTCAATAATAACCTCAGCTCTATTATTTCTGAGTCTGGTTTGGTTTGCTTAACGGGTGCGCGATGCGGCTTTGAACGTAAGGTCCAGCTCAACATCGACTCCACCACCGTTCTTGGAAGCAACACTCAGCTGGTGCTTATTCAAGACGCACAAGAAACCGCAAAACAATACACACCAGCAAACAGTGAAGATGCCTACATCGATGCACTGACCAAACTCTACAATCGAGTTGGGTTTACTAAGCGTCTTGAGCAGTTCATTCACAACGATACGCCGGTGGTGATGCTCTACTTAGACATTGATAACTTTAAAAATATCAATGACTCACTTGGTCATCACATCGGTGACAAGGTGATTAAAGAGGTCGCTTCGCGTCTTAAACGCTTACTGCCTCGTAAGGCCGTGATTGGACATTTAGGCGGGGATGAGTTTGGTATTATCCTTCCAGAACCTGAACATCAGCGAACACCTGAAATGCTCGCTGAAAAGATCATTTCCCTGATCAATCAACCCTTCGATCTTCACCACTTTAGCAAGCGCTTAGCCTGCTCTATTGGTAGTGTGAGCTTTCCTCAAGATGGTACTGATGCTCGTATCTTGCTGCAAAATGCAGACACAGCAATGTATGAAGCGAAAGATCGTGGTCGTAATCGTCTGATCAAGTTCAACGAACAGATGAATAAAGAAGCGCGTATGCGACTGTGGCTTGAGATAGAGCTCCAAAAAGCACTGCAACAAAATGGACTTGAGGTTTGGTATCAACCGAAAGTGAATGCCCGTGATTTCACCATCAACGGCGCTGAAGCTCTGGTACGTTGGAAGCATCCTGTCGAAGGTTATATCAGTCCGGCCGCGTTCATTCCTGTGGCGGAACGAGCAGGGCTTATTGAACAACTTGGCCGAGTGGTAATGCGTGAAGTATTTGCTACGGTTAAGCGCTGGAAGATGCAAGGTATCCTTCCAGGTCGAGTGGCTATCAACCTTTCACCAGAACAGTTTGGTAACCCGAAACTGATTGATTACATGGAAAAGCTACTGCGTTCGACCGAGCTTGATCCAAGTGCGATTACGTTCGAGCTAACGGAAAGTGCGGTGATGAGTGATAGTGAACACACACTCCAAATGCTTAACGCCATCAAGAAACTTGGCTTTGCTCTCTCCATTGATGATTTCGGTACAGGTTACTCTTCACTGTCTTACCTTGCTCGCTTCCCAATTGATGAGCTTAAAATAGACCGTGCTTTCATCTCTGATATCGATACCCTACCAAAGCAAATTACCGTAATTGAAAACATCATCAACCTAGGTAAATCTCTCGATTTGACCGTGGTTGCAGAAGGTGTCGAAACCAGTGAGCAAGCGACTCTGCTGTCTAACCTCAACTGTAGTTCGATTCAAGGCTTCCACTTCTATCGTCCGCAACCAAAACAAGATGTCGAAGAGTTGTTTGCTCAAAACCGCCGTCATAAGAACTGATTAGACGATTCCAATACGCACCTCATTCAAAACCAAAGCAACACACAAAACTACCACTCGTCAGTACCTCAAACGGAGTAAAAGCAGATTTATCCATCTAAACCTGCCTTACATCAATTCCGTCATTCACAATTCTTCATAAAATGCTCGCTTCAACTTAATTCTACTGGTAGTGAGCAAATGGAACTCTTATGCCCAGCGGGTAACTTACCTGCTTTGAAAACCGCTATTGATTGTGGTGCGGATGCTGTCTATATCGGATTCAAAGACGATACCAATGCCCGACACTTTGCAGGCCTAAACTTTGCGGGTAAAAAGCTCGATCGTGCTGTGCAGTATGTGCATGACCACAACAAGAAAATTCATGTTGCCCTAAACACATTTGCTCACCCAAATGGCTTCGACCGTTGGACTAATGCCGTAGACAATGCTGCTGCACTGGGTGTTGATGCGTTGATCATCGCAGACATCGCGGTGCTTGAGTACGCAGCAAATAAGTACCCAGATCTAGAACTGCACCTATCAGTGCAAGCATCGGCAACCAATGCAGCAGCTATCGACTTCTACCATAAAAACTTCAACGTTAAGCGTGTCGTACTGCCGCGTGTATTGTCGATTCATCAGGTCAAACAGCTTTCTCGTAATATCACTTCTGACGTTGACCTTGAAGTATTCGCTTTTGGTAGCTTGTGTATCATGGCAGAAGGCCGTTGTTACCTATCTTCATACATGACAGGCGAATCACCAAATACCGTTGGTGCTTGTTCTCCGGCAAAATACGTTCGCTGGCAAGAAACAGAAACTGGCCTCGAGTCTCGCTTGAACGAAATCCTTATCGATAAGTATGAAGCAGGTGAGAACGCAGGTTACCCAACGCTGTGTAAAGGCCGCTTTGAAGCCGAGATCGATGGTGAACGTAAGCGCTATCACGCACTTGAAGAGCCAACCAGCCTCAACACGCTATCCATGTTGCCTGAGCTTTTCGCGGCAAACGTTGCCTCAGTGAAGATTGAAGGTCGCCAACGTAGCCCTGCTTATGTTGAACAAGTCACTCGCACTTGGCGCGCAGCTATCGATCGCTACTTAGCGAACCCAGAACAATACCAAGTGGAACAAGCTTGGAATGCGACACTGGCGAATGTATCTGAAGGTACACAAACCACGCTTGGCGCTTATCACCGTAAATGGCAATAGAGCCAAATGGAGAACTCAATGAAATACGCATTAGGCCCTCTACTTTATTTTTGGCCAAAACAAGACGTTGAAAGCTTCTATGAGCAAGCGAAATCAAGCTCAGCCGATATCATCTACCTAGGTGAAGCGGTGTGTTCAAAGCGTCGTGAGATGAAAGCGAAACACTGGATGGACATTGCTAAAGAGCTGTCGGCTTCAGGTAAGCAAGTCGTACTTTCCACCATGGCATTGCTAGAAGCACCAAGCGAAGTCAACATCATGAAGAAGTACATCGATAACGGTGACTTTGCGATCGAAGCCAATGATGTGTCTGCTATTCAACTGGCCAGCGAAAGCAAAGTACCTTTCGTGGTTGGCCCGGCAGTAAACACCTACAACGCACGCACCCTGAACCTATTCTTGAAACAAGGCATGACGCGTTGGTGTATGCCGGTTGAGCTTTCTCGCGAATGGCTAAGCAACGTAATGACCCAGTGCGAAGAGCTAAATATTCGTAACAAGTTCGAAGTTGAAGTGTTTAGCCACGGCTACCTGCCGCTTGCTTACTCAGCACGCTGCTTTACCGCTCGCGCTGAAAACAAAGCTAAAGACGATTGCGAAACCTGCTGTATCAAGTACCCAACAGGGCTACAAGTAGAAAGCCAAGAAGGCCAATCAGTCTTCAACCTTAACGGTATTCAGACGCAATCAGGCTACTGCTACAACCTAGTCAATGATTTACCGAACATGCACGACCTGGTTGATGTGGTTCGTTTAAGCCCTCTCGGTATCGATACCTTCTCTGAAATCAATAACTTCAGAGCGAACGAGCAAGGTCAAAAACCGATGAAGATTGAAAGCCGCCAATGTAATGGTTACTGGCATCAGCTTGCAGGTTTAGACGTTAAGAACATCTAGTTCCTCGCATTGGACTAACCAGCAACAGATACAAAAAAGGTCTAGCGTTCGCTAGACCTTTTTAATGCGACTTAAGAAACACGGCCTATGCCGTCGCTGTTTCCATCGGTGAGGCATCGAGCTTCTTTAAGTCTTTGTAGAGCATTACCATCACCACCACACTTAGTGCGATGTTAGACAGTGGGTACGCAATCCAGATCCCCGGCACACCATACAACTTAGGCATAATGTACAAGAACGGTAGTTGGATAAGCATATTACCTATAGTCACAAACATCGCCTTGCTGCCCTTGTTCACCGCTTGATAGTAAGCAGCTGCGACTACCAAGAAGCCATCCAGCGCCAGTGCAAACATGTGAAGGCGAATACCCAACACGGTGTACTCAACCAACTGAGGTTCGTCTGAGTTAAATACTGATACAAACTCACGTGGGAACGCATTGAGAAGCAGCACGAACGCCACACCAATCAATACTGAACTCATCATCGCTATCTTAAGTAACTTACGGATGTTCGCTTGGTTACGCGCACCATGGTTGTAGCTCACCAAAGGTTGCATGCCGTTGGCGATACCTTCAGCCGTGAGATAATAAACCGTCACGATATAGCCCAAAATCGCGTACGCACCAATCATCAACTGGTCGCCATATTGAGAGAACAACGCATTGTGAAGCGCCACCATCATCGAACCATAAGCGTACATAAAGAAGCTTGATGTACCAATGGCGAAGATTTGTGGAATCACATCCAGCTTCAATCTCAACTCATTCCAACGTAAACGTAGGTTTGCTCGACGCGAGAAGAAGTAAGCCAAGCCGAGAGCCGTTACTACAAACTGGGCAATCGCTGTTGCTAATGCTGCACCCATCAACTCCCAGCCATAGAGAGCGATAAACAGGTAATCGAGCACGATATTAATCACCGCACCAACGATCATCAGTATCGTCGCTAAGTTCGGACTGTCATCGTTACGCAGTAGAAACGGCATCGCGATCGAACCTAGCGTGAAGACACTAGCACCAATCAGAATGTGTAAGTACTGCAGACCAAGTTCATACACTCGCCCTTCAGCGCCCTGCCAAAGCAAGAAGTTATCAGCAAACAAGAACAGCAATGCAGAGACAATAGGCGTTATCGCTAACAACAAGGTTAAGCCCGTTGCTAAGATCTGCTTAGCGCCTTGAGTATCTTTTTCACCTTGGCGAATCGAGACAAGCGCACCTGTGCCCACACCCACCAACATACCAATACCAAGAATCGAACCAATCACAGGCCACGCAACATTGATACCTGCAAGTCCATCAGCCCCCACATAGCGGCCAATGAAGATGCCATCCACCACTTGGTACAGGCCATTAACCAACATGGCCGCCACGGTAGGGATTGTGTATCGCCAAAATTGACGACTAATTGAGTTACTCATTTCTTACTCTACTTTCATTTGTGAGTCGCATATCAACAAGATATGACTCGAAAAATTAGTTAACAAGGCTAACTAAATATCTAAATTATTTACTTTAAAGCTTTATTTAATAATAGGTTTAACTGCTGAGATTCTTGCTCAGACAAACGGCTTTCCAGTATCTGTGCCATGACCTGATAGATCTTACTTTCTTCTTCCAAGCCGACTTCCGCTTTGCTGGTCAGTACGACCAACTTAGACCTCGCATCTTCGAGCGAAGCTTTACGCTCAACGAGACCTTTTCTCTCTAACCTTTGAACCATAGTAGTTGCTGAAGGCTTGGTTACTTGCATTTCAATCGCCAGATCTGTCAATCGGATCGGTTCAGGAGAGGCTTGAATGACCTTCAAATAGTCATATTCATTGAAGCTCAATTGGCAAATAGGATCTTCATTTACCTGAGTGCGCCATATCTTAGAGGCGAAGCGCTCAATCTTTTCTAAATTCTGGTTCAGCATACTCACCTAATCAAAGAATGGCATTTAGTTAGCAAGACTAACTATTTTAGTGTTGTTTAAATAAAAAGCAATCAAAACGAGATGAAGATCATAAAAAAGGAGCATAAAAAAACCGCTGACAGGCAGCGGCTTTTCGGAATCAAAATGTGTTGCTTACTTAGCGTTAGCTTCTTCTTCGGCCTCAGCTAACTTAACTTGTGCTAAGTGCTCAGCTTTAAGCGTGGTGAAGATACGGCTTAACTCTAAGAAAGAGTAACGGTGTTCTACGTATTCATACACGTTAAAAGAAACCGCTAACTTGTACAAAGAGATAGCATTCGCGTAATCACCATTCATATGGTAACGCTTAGCAAGGTAGAAGTACGTCTCTGTTAGACGCTGCGCAAGTAACGTGTTGTCACGAGTACCGGTTAAGATCGCCTTGAAAGCCTGCTCTTCAGTAATGTCATCAAGCATAATCGCGACTAATACCCAACCCCACTGCTCATCACGGCTCTCGTAACGTTTTTGCAAATCAAGCTTAGCCTGCTCTGGCGTCAGATCATGCTGAATGATGTACAACCACAGAGCGCGAAACGGATCGCTAGGATCGTCGGCATAGTGCTTCATCATCTCTTCATTGGCTAAGTCGTAACGCTCGCCATAGTAAAGCGCGATAGAGCGGTTCCTTTCTGCGTAAGAGTTTGCAGGATCAAGCTCTAACGTAGAATCAAAAGATTCATAAGCCGCATCAAACTCCCCTACCTGCGTAAAGTAAACACCCAAAAGATTGAAGATATCAGGTTGAGCAGGGTTCAATGAAAGAGATTGGTTGAAGTCGAGACGCGCGAGATCACGCAGGCCAACACTGTCGTAGTAGTTACCACGTTCAAACAGCATCTTAGCTCGAACTTCATCGTTCAAATCTGGGCGCTGTAATAACTGACTAAGACGTGCAATTTGAACTTCTTGCTGAACGCTTGGTTGCAGTGGCACAGCCATCGGTGGATAAACCCAACTTGAGGTGTTATCTGATGTTGTCGCACAACCTGTTAGTACAAGCAGTAAACACATACTCGCGGTTTGAAACCATTTCACAAATAATTACTCCTGTTATGACCGCAATAAAAAAGGGGAGCGATATGCTCCCCTTTATAACATGCTTTGTTGACGATAGGTTAGAAATCACTAAAAAGCGATATCACCATCGACACACTGAGAATTACTCAGCAGCAGGTGCTTCGCCTTCAGCTGGCGTTTCAACTGCTTCTTTCATGCTTAGACGTACACGGCCTTGACGGTCAATTTCAAGAACCTTAACAGGAACTTCTTGACCTTCAGTTAGGTAGTCAGACACTTTCTCAACGCGCTTGTCAGCGATTTGAGAGATGTGTACTAGACCATCTTTACCTGGAAGGATAGTAACGAATGCACCGAAGTCAGCTAGACGAGCAACTTTACCTTGGTAAATGCGGCCAACTTCAACTTCAGCTGTGATCTCTTCGATACGACGGATAGCTTCTTTAGCAGCTGCGCCTTCAGTAGCAGCAATCTTGATTGTGCCATCGTCTTCGATTTCGATTGTAGTACCAGTTTCTTCACAAAGAGCACGGATAACTGCGCCGCCTTTACCGATAACATCTTTGATCTTATCAGAGCTGATTTTCATTGTGTGGATACGTGGAGCGAATTCAGAGATATCTTCACGAGCACCAGAGATAGCTTCATCCATTACAGAAAGGATGTGCTTACGTGCACCTTGCGCTTGGTTAAGTGCAATTTGCATGATCTCTTTAGTGATACCTTCGATCTTGATGTCCATTTGAAGTGCAGTGATACCAGCGTTAGTACCTGCTACTTTAAAGTCCATGTCACCTAGGTGATCTTCGTCGCCAAGGATGTCAGAAAGAACAACGAAATCGTCGCCTTCTTTAACAAGACCCATTGCGATACCCGCAACAGAAGCTTTGATTGGAACACCAGCATCCATAAGAGCTAGAGATGTACCACATACAGAAGCCATTGAAGAAGAACCGTTAGATTCTGTGATTTCCGATACAACACGAACTGTGTATGGGAATTCTTCAACAGAAGGCATTACTGCTTGGATACCACGTTTAGCAAGCTTACCGTGACCAATTTCACGACGCTTAGGAGAACCAACGAAACCAGTTTCACCTACACAGTATGGAGGGAAGTTGTAGTGTAGAAGGAAGTTGTCTTTCTTCTCACCCATCAGGCTGTCGATGATTTGAGCATCACGTTGTGTGCCAAGCGTTGCAGTAACAAGTGCTTGAGTTTCACCACGAGTGAATAGAGAAGAACCGTGTGTACGTGGAAGAACACCAGTACGTACGTCTAGCGCACGAACCATGTCTTTTTCACGGCCATCGATACGTGGGTTGCCAGCGATGATGCGGCTACGTACTACGTTTTTCTCTAGAGAACCAAGCATGCCGCGGATTTCGCGCTCATCTAGGTTTTCGTCTTGTGCAATTAGAGCTTCAACAACGTCGTTCTTGATTGCGCCAACTTGCTCATAACGAGCCATTTTCTCAGTGATCTGGTACGCGTCAGATAGACGAGTTTCAGCAAGTTCAGCAACTTGAGCTTTAAGCTCAGTGTTAACTGCTGGTGCTTCCCAGTTCCAAGATGGAGTTGCAACTTCAGCAGCAAACTCGTTGATTGCTTTGATTACAACTTGTTGTTGGTCGTGACCGTAAACAACAGCTGAAAGCATTTCTTCTTCAGATAGGTTATCTGCTTCAGATTCAACCATAAGTACTGCGCCTTCTGTACCAGACACAACTAGGTCTAGTTTAGAGTTTTCAAGCTCAGTATTTGATGGGTTAAGAACAAGTTCGCCGTCGATGTGACCAACACGTGCAGCACCGATAGGACCATTGAATGGAACACCAGAGATAGCAAGCGCAGCAGATGTTGCGATCATAGTGATCATGTCTGGGTTTACGTCAGGGTTGATAGAAACAACCGTAGCGATAACTTGAACTTCGTTTTTAAACGCACTTGGGAAAAGTGGACGAATTGGACGGTCAATCAGACGAGCTGTTAGTGTTTCGCCTTCAGATGGACGACCTTCACGCTTGAAGAAACCACCAGGGATTTTACCCGCAGCGTATGTACGCTCTTGGTAGTTTACTGTTAGTGGGAAGAAGTCTTGACCTGCAACTGCTTCTTTCTTAGCAACAACAGAAACGAATACTGAAGTATCGTCCATAGTCGCCATTACAGCAGCAGTAGCTTGACGTGCAATTACGCCCGTTTCTAGAGTAACGGTGTGGTTACCGTACTGGAACGATTTTACAACTGGTTTTTCAAACATTGTATATCCTTAGCTCTAAAGTCAGACTTTAGATTAAGTGAATAATGACTCAAGACATTACCAATCGCGACTAGTGAAAAGGGACTTAGGATGGTGACTCTTTGTATGTGTTCATACGCCGAATTAAGACCAAATCCGCCTTTGAATAGTCGCGACCTATTGGCCGACATCTGTGACTGTAATCTCTTGAGAGGTTGATTGCCAAACGCTGAAAACGCTATAGGCGGGCGTAGTATAAACTATTTTTATTAGGAGATATATTTCCTATCAGAAAAAGCCAGATGATATTCTGAGCATCCAGCCTAGCATTTTCTTACAGGCACAAAAAAAGGAGCATAAATGCTCCTTTTCTTCAAACTGTCTTTGCAGACATCGCTATTAGCGACGTAGGCCTAGACGCTTGATTAGGTCTTGGTAACGAGCAAGGTTTTTGCCTTTCAAGTAATCAAGAAGCTTACGACGGCTAGAAACCATACGTAGTAGACCACGACGGCTGTGGTGATCGTGTTTGTGCGCTTTGAAGTGACCTTGTAGGTGGTTGATAGAAGCAGTAAGTAGTGCTACTTGTACTTCTGGTGAACCTGTGTCGCCTTCAGATTGTGCGTATTCTGCAACGATTGCTGCTTTAGTTTCTGCATTCAGAGACATAATTCTCTCCTGATAAGAGTAAGTTTATATTTGTAGCAGCCAATCTCTGATTCAGCCGCTACGCGAGCCGAGGATTATAGGGAAGTTTGTCAGTTGGTGCAATAACAATCGAACCCATTAAAAACGAAAAAAGCGAACCACCTAAATTAGGCGTTCGCTTTCTATCTTATTTGCTCGCATTTCAAGGCAAACCGCTAAGATCTGACTCGATATAAGCGCTAAGCTTGTGGCTCTTCATCTCTGAAAACAACCAAACGCTTCGGTGCAACTCGGCCATCTTCAGCAATCTGAGCTACGCCGACAAACAGCTTCTCTTCGCCACTTGTCATACGAACCGTGCCTTCAGTTGGCGCACCAGCAACCTGAACTGGCATACCGTGCTGAACTAGGTCAGTCAGTTCCGCGTTCAGGTTTACTTCTGGTAAGTCTTCAACGGCAGTGTCCATTGGCATCAGCAGTGGATCAAGCAGCTCTTTCGGTGCAATTTCTTGCGCCTGTGCTTGCTCTAGGATCTCGTTTAACTGCTCCAAAGTCACCATACGCTCGTATGGGTACTTTGCGACACCTGTACGACGAAGCATGGTCACGTGAGCACCACAACCTAGCATTTCACCAAGGTCGTCGGTAATTGTGCGGATGTATGTGCCTTTCGAACAATGCACTTCCATTTCAACTTCATCACCTTCAAAGCGAAGCAGTTCAATAGAGTACACAGTGATCTTACGAGACTCACGAGGAACCTCGATACCTGCACGTGCGTATTCGTACAAAGGCTTACCTTGATACTTCAATGCCGAAAACATTGATGGTATCTGATCGGTTTCACCCTTGAAGCTCGCAATGCAACGTTCAAGCTGTTCTTGAGTCACGTTAACATCACGTGTCTCTACCACTTCACCATCAGAGTCAGAGGTATTGGTACGCTCACCAAGCTTAGCGATAACAACGTAGCGCTTATCAGAATCTAGAAGAAACTGAGAGAACTTCGTTGCTTCACCAAGACAAATTGGCAGCATGCCAGTCGCAAGAGGATCCAGAGCACCGGTGTGCCCTGCCTTCTCTGCAAAGTAAATACGCTTTACTTTTTGCAGTGCATCATTAGACGAAATGCCAGTCGGCTTATCTAATAGAATTACCCCGTTGATAGGGCGACCTTTACGACGGCGAGCCATTACTCTTCGCCCTTAGACTGAGCTTCGTCAGTGCGGCCAGCTTCTTCTTGCTTACGCTTATCATCGTTCAGAACTTCACTTACTAGGTTAGACATACGCATGCCTTCTACTAGTGTGTTGTCGTAAGTAAAACGAACTTCAGGCGTTAGACGGTGGCGAATACGCTTACCAAGAGCCATACGAACTGGCACTTCATGCTCTTTAAGAGCTTTAAGGCATGATTCCGGTGTTTGCTCACCAACACATAGGAAAGTCACGAACACTTTTGCGTAAGCAAGGTCACGAGACACTTCTACGTCTGAGATAGTTACCATACCAATACGTGAGTCACGAACTTCACGTTGTAGGATAAGCGCAAGCTCTTTTTGAAGCTGCTGAGACACACGTTGTGTGCGGCTAAATTCTTTTGACATTTTCTTTTCTCACTTAGAAAGATGGGGGGCTTGGTAATAACCAGCCCCCCATGGTGTATTCAACAACCGATTACTTATTACCTTTACTAGTAATGTTAGTAACCTTAGTCAATATGTCGAGTCGTACAGACTGATTAGTCTAGAGTACGTTTAACCTCAACGATTTCGAATACTTCGATCTGGTCACCAACGCGAACGTCGTTGTAGTTCTTAACGCCGACACCACACTCGTAACCGTTCTTAACTTCTTGAACGTCATCTTTAAAGCGACGAAGTGACTCTAGTTCACCTTCGTAGATAACAACGTTTTCACGAAGTACACGGATTGGGTTGCTACGCTTAATCGTACCTTCAGTCACGATACAACCAGCGATTGCACCAAGTTTAGGCGACTTAAATACGTCACGAACTTGTGCAAGACCAATGATCTCTTGACGGAATTCAGGAGCAAGCATACCGCCCATCGCCTGTTTAACTTCGTCAATTAGTTGGTAAATGATTGAGTAGTAACGTAGATCTAGGTTTTCGTTCTGAACCGTGTTACGCGCAGTTGCGTCAGCACGAACGTTGAAACCAAGGATGATAGCGTTAGAAGCTGCAGCAAGCGTTGCATCAGTTTCAGTAATACCACCAACACCAGAACCTACGATGTTCACTTTCACTTCGTCAGTTGACAGTTTCAGTAGAGAGTCAGCAATCGCTTCTACAGAACCTTGAACGTCAGCTTTAAGTACCACGTTAAGCTCAGCAACTTCGCCAGCCGTCATGTTCGCGAACATGTTCTCTAGTTTCGCTTTTTGTTGGCGAGCTAGTTTAACATCACGGAATTTACCTTGACGGTAGTTCGCAACTTCACGTGCTTTACGCTCATCACGTACAACAGTCGCTTCATCGCCTGACGAAGGAACACCAGAAAGACCTAGAATTTCTACAGGAATAGATGGACCTGCAGTTTCGATGTCTTTACCGTTTTCATCACGCATTGCACGAACACGGCCGTACTCTTGACCACAAAGAACGATATCGCCTTTGTTTAGAGTACCAGACTGTACTAGTACTGTTGCAACTGGACCACGACCTTTATCAAGACGAGATTCAACAACAACACCAGACGCCATGCCTTCTTTAACCGCTGTAAGTTCAAGAACTTCAGACTGAAGAAGGATAGCTTCTAGAAGACCATCGATGTTTGTACCCTGTTTAGCAGAGATGTGAACGAAGATGTTCTCACCACCCCATTCTTCAGGGATAACGTCGTATTGAGCTAGCTCATTCTTAACGTTGTCTGGGTTTGCACCCTCTTTATCGATCTTGTTCACAGCAACAATCAGAGGAACGCCTGCCGCTTTCGCGTGCTGGATTGCTTCGATTGTTTGTGGCATTACGCCATCGTCTGCTGCAACTACAAGTACAACGATATCTGTCGCTTGAGCACCACGAGCACGCATAGCGGTAAACGCCGCGTGTCCAGGAGTATCAAGGAAAGTGATCATACCGTTGTCAGTATCTACGTGGTAAGCACCAATGTGCTGCGTGATACCGCCAGCTTCGCCAGAAGCAACGTGTGCTTTACGAATGTAATCAAGTGTTGAAGTTTTACCGTGGTCAACGTGACCCATGATAGTAACAACAGGAGCACGACCTTCAGCGATAGCATCGCTATCACGGTCAGCTAGTACTGCTTCTTCAAGTTCGTTTTCTTTACGTAGGATTACCTTGTGACCCATTTCTTCAGCAACAAGTTGTGCTGTTTCTTGGTCGATCACTTGGTTGATAGTCGCCATAGCGCCCATCTTCATCATTACTTTGATAACTTCAGTTGCTTTAACTGACATTTTGCTAGCCAGTTCAGAAACAACGATAGTTTCGCCGATAGCAACGTCAGATTTAGCAACAGTTGCTGACTTATCGAAGCCTTGCTGCATTGAAGTTGGTTTAGCAAGCTTACCTTTACCGCCACGACCACGCTGGTTACGACCACCACGGTTGTTTGCAGGTTGGTTAGCAGGAGCTGCTTTCTTCTTGCGACGACGAGGTGCTTTCTCATCTTTCTTATCTGCCGCATCTTCAGCTTCACGAGCGTAAGTAGAAGTAGTCACATGGTAATCCGCAGATTTCTCTTGCTCTTTCTTCTTCTTCTCTTCTTCAGACCAACGTTCTTGGTTCTCTTCTGCTAACTTACGAGCTTCTTCAACAAGCTTAGCTGCTTCAGCTTCTGCTTTACGAGTTGCTTCTAGCTCTTGACGAGCTTTAAGTTCATCCGCTTCTTTTTTCGCTTGTGCGTTAGCGTCTGCATTTTTTGAATTCATGTCTTTTTTAGCCTTTTCAGCTTGTGCGCGTTGAGCCTTCTCTTCAGCTTCACGTTTTGCATCCGCTTCACGTGTTACTTTTTCTTCGGCTTCGCGCTGTGCTTTCTCTGCAGCATCACGTTTCGCTTGCTCTTCAGCATCGCGTTGTGCTTTCTCTTCCGCTTCACGATTAGCTACTTCCTCAGCTTCACGTTTCGCTTCATCTTCAATAGTGCTGCGCTTCACGTAAGTACGCTTTTTACGTACCTCTACTTGAACATCCTTACTCTTACCGCCTCCAGCGGCAACACTTAGCGTGCTGCGGGTCTTGCGTTGAAGAGTTAAACGAGTCGGTTCTGTTTCGCCTGAAGTATCGCCGTGCTCCTTTTTAAGGTGCGTTAGCAATGTTTGCTTCTCTGAATCAGTCACTTGATCCGACCCTGCTTTCTTCATGCCTGCATCAGCAAGTTGTTCAATTAAGCGGTCAACTGGCGTACCAATCTCTTCACTCAGTGCTTTAACTGTTAATTGTGTCATACCGCTTTCTCTCCTTGCTGAATTATTCTTCGTCGCCGAACCAACAGATGTTACGCGCAGCCATAATTAGCTCGCCTGCACGCTCTGCAGTTAGGTCTTCGATGCCTTCTAGTTCATCAACGCCTTGGTCAGCTAGGTCTTCCAGTGTCGCAACGCCTTTTGCTGCTAGCTTGTAAGCCATTTCACGCTCAAGACCTTCAAGTGCAAGTAAGTCTTCAGCAGGCTCAACACCGTCGAAAGTTTCTTCTTTCGCTAGCGCTAGAGTAGTCAGTGCGTCTTTTGCGCGGTTACGTAGTTCTTCAACGATACCTTCGTCTAGACCGTCTACTTCAAGAAGCTCGTTCACAGGAACGTATGCTACTTCTTCAAGCGTAGAGAAGCCTTCTTCAACAAGCATTTGAGCAAAGTCTTCTTCAATGTCTAGGTGCTTCATGAAGTTTTCAATAGAAGCAACTGCTTCTTCTTGGTGCTTCTTCTCAAGATCAGCAACAGTCATTACGTTCAGTTCCCAACCAGTAAGTTGAGACGCTAGACGTACGTTTTGACCGCTACGGCCAATCGCTTGTGCTAGGTTATCCGCTTCAACAGCGATATCCATAGAGTGTGCGTCTTCATCAACGATGATTGAAGCAACATCAGCAGGAGCCATTGCGTTGATTACGAATTGAGCCGGGTTATCATCCCAAAGAACGATATCAATACGCTCACCACCAAGATCGTTAGAAACAGCTTGTACACGTGCGCCACGCATACCAACACACGCACCAACTGGGTCAATACGTTTGTCGTTTGTTTTCACAGCGATTTTAGCACGAGAACCAGCGTCACGTGCAGCACCTTTAAGTTCAATTAGCTCTTCACCAATCTCAGGCACTTCAACACGGAATAGTTCAGCTAGCATTTCTGGCTTCGAACGAGTAACGAAAAGCTGGAAACCACGAGCTTCTGGTTTAACTGCGTAAAGAAGACCACGAACACGGTCACCTGGACGGAAGTTTTCACGAGGAAGTTGGTCATCACGAAGGATTACCGCTTCAGCGTTGTTACCTAGGTCTAGAATAATAGTGTCACGGTTAACTTTCTTAACTGCGCCAGTTACTAGCTCGCCTTCGTTATCGATGAACTGCTCAACGATTTGAGCGCGTTCAGCTTCACGTACTTTCTGTACGATAACTTGCTTAGCCGTTTGAGTCGTAATACGGTCAAACGTTACTGATTCGATATCATCTTCAATGAAACCGCCAAGTTCGATCTCTGGGTCATCGTACTTTGCAGCTTCAATAGAGATTTCTTTTGTTGGGAATTCAACTTCCTCAACAGCTTCCCAACGACGGAAAGTTTCGAAATCACCCGTTTTACGGTCAATTTCAACACGAACTTCAATTTCTAGTTCGCTTTTCTTTTTTGTTGCCGTTGCAAGCGCGATTTCAAGCGCTTCAAAAATACGCTCACGAGGAACTGCTTTCTCATTTGAAACAGCTTCTACTACCGCCAAAATTTCTTTGTTCATTAATCTAGCCTCTTAAGCTCTTCTCTCTAGGAGAACTAAAATTTAGGGATCAGGTTAGCTTTCGCAATATTGCTCAGGACGAATTCTTCTTCTTGTCCTTCAACCAATACTTTCACTGTCTCGCCTTCGATAGATTGGATATCACCTTTCCATTTACGACGGTTGCCGACAGCCATTTTCAAAACGATGCTTACCTCGTGACCAATAAATTGTTGGTAATGCTCTGCTTTGAACAGTGGTCTCTCTAAACCTGGTGAAGACACTTCAAGGTTATAAGCCACTGAAATTGGATCTTCAACGTCCATTACGGCACTTACTTGGTGACTAACTTCAGCGCAATCATCTACATTGATACCGTTTGGTGAATCGATGTAAATACGTAGCGTTGAGTGCTCACCAGCACGAATAAATTCTAATCCAACTAACTCATAACCTGATGCTGCTACTGGAGCGTCAAGCATTTCAGTAAGTTGTCTTTCTAAACCAGTCATTTAACCACTCCAGAAACAAAAAAAGGGCTCAAAGCCCAATTTAAATTCCAAGCAAACATTATCTAAATACATTTACAAATGCTTAGATAACAAAAAACCCCGTATAAGCCGGGGTTTTTGTTGCTGGACCCTTATATGTTAAGTGCCATCACATTCGATATCGCACCTAACTCACAGTGAGGTTCACACTGTGCAAACTTGCTACCAATACAAGCTATATAATAGCATTGAAATTGGTTGCGGGAGCCGGATTTGAACCGACGACCTTCGGGTTATGAGCCCGACGAGCTACCAAACTGCTCCATCCCGCGTCCGACTTGCGAGCATTATACGCCCAACAAGATGTTTTACAAGTTTGTAAACATGGTGCCGAGAGAGGGACTCGAACCCTCACACCCTAAGGCACTAGCACCTCATGCTAGCGTGTCTACCAATTTCACCATCTCGGCATCAAATCTTTACAGATTATTGTGGAATTTCGTCGCCTTGCGCCGGAACTTCACTCACTGCATCATCAGCTCGTTGAATCACCTGACCTTGGGTCGGGTCAATCCATTGTGACTCAGTTTTATGTGTAGACATATTACCAAGCACTAAGCTAAGGATAAAAAATGTAGTTGCAAAAATTGCAGTCATTCGGGTAAGGAAATTTCCTGAGCCACCAGCACCAAACACAGTGTTTGAAGCGCCAGCACCGAAAGAGGCTCCCATATCTGCGCCTTTACCTTGTTGAATCAACACTAGGCCAATTACACCAAGCGCTGCCAACAGGTAAATCACAAGTAGAACTGTAAACATTTTTCCACCTATGTTCCTAATTGTTGAGCCAGCGCCGTTCAAAAAACTATTTTTAAGAACAAGGCTAGCGACCTCCTAACTGAAGGCCGAGCAATACTAGCGAATGCGACGATGGCTGACAAGGAGAATTTGCTAAAAAATAAGCCTTTACCAAGTGAATGGTCAAAAAAAGGTCAAAAGCGACACAAAACTCATTTATGTCTCTTTTGACCGTTATATCTTTTGACCGTGATATAAGTCAACCACTTCTAATCACAAGCGCTATTCGCTGCGCCAGCTAAGTAAAAGGTTAAATTAGCAGTTTGCTTTTACTGCATCTGCAATCTTAAGCGCAGACGCTTGAACAAGCTCTGCATCTTCGCCTTCAACCATGACACGCAGTAGTGGCTCGGTACCAGACTTGCGTAATAGTACACGGCCTTTCTCGCCAAGCTCTGCTTCTACTTCAACAACCGCTGCTTTTACCGCTTCGGCTTCTAGTGGGTTTGAATCTCCGCTGAAACGAACGTTTTCTAGAACTTGAGGGTACAACGTCATGCCCTGAGACAACTCATTCAGTGTCATTTCGCTATCAACAACTGAAGCCAAAACTTGCAGAGCAGCAACGATAGCATCACCCGTCGTCACTTTATCTAGTAGGATAACGTGCCCCGAGTTTTCAGCGCCGATCTTCCAGCCTTTAGCAAGAAGCTGTTCCATTACGTAACGGTCACCAACAGCAGCACGTACAAACGGAATACCTAACTGCTTAAGGCCGTTTTCCATACCCAGGTTGGTCATTAGTGTACCAACAACGCCGCCTTTCAACTCACCGCGACGCAGTGCATCACGAGCAATAATGTAAGCGATTTGGTCGCCATCAACTTTGTTGCCTAGCTCGTCAACCATGATGATACGGTCACCATCACCATCAAAGCCAAGACCTAATGCCGCTTTTTCTTCAAGCACTTTTGCTTGCAGAGCACGTACATCCGTCGCACCGACTTCGTGGTTGATGTTAGTACCGTTTGGCTCAACACCAATCGCAACGACCTCAGCACCCAGTTCTTTAAATACAGCAGGCGCAATGTGGTAAGTCGCACCATGTGCACAATCGATAACGATCTTCATGCCAGCTAATGTCATTTTATGTGGGAACGTACTTTTACAGAATTCAATGTAACGACCTGCAGCATCATTTAGACGAACCGCTTTACCAAGCTCAGAAGAATCAACACATTCGATGTCTTTATCCAACTCTGCTTCAATTGCCAACTCGATATCGTCCGGCAGTTTTGTTCCCTCAGAAGAGAAGAACTTGATACCGTTATCGTAGTATGGGTTGTGTGATGCAGAGATAACAATACCGGCTTCAGCGCGGAAGGTTTGAGTTAGGTAAGCCACAGCAGGTGTTGGCATTGGGCCAGTAAACGTAGCCTGAAGACCAGCAGCAGCAAGGCCAGCTTCTAGCGCTGACTCAAGCATGTAACCAGAGATACGAGTATCTTTACCAATGATGACTTTCTTTGTGCCTTGCTTCGCAAGAACACGACCCGCAGCCCAGCCAAGCTTCAGAACAAAATCAGGTGTGATCGGGTACTGGCCTACTTTGCCACGCACACCATCTGTGCCGAAATAACGTCTTTTATCAGACATAGTGATTTTCCTTAATTATATTTAGTGATTGTTGTTCATCACTTCGATTATTTTCATCGCTTCCAGTGTCTCCTCGACATCATGAACGCGAATAATTTGTGCGCCTTTCATCGCGGCAATCGTCGCGCAAGTGACGCTTGCGACCATGCAGTCGGCCGGAACCTTGTCTAGCAATTTAAAGATCATCGATTTTCTCGACATCCCCGCTAAAACAGGTAAGCCTAACGAATGAAACTTTTCAAGATGCGCTAGTAGGTGATAATTGTGTTCGATGGTTTTCCCAAAGCCAAAGCCAGGGTCAAGGATCAGCTGATCTTTTGAAATACCCACCGCCTCACACGCTTCTACCCTTTCTTGCAAGAATGCTTCTACATCCTGAAGAACATCATCATAACTTGGGTTAGCTTGCATGGTTCTCGGCTGACCTTTCATGTGCATCAGACAAATCGGAACATTAGCATCAGCGGCGACTTGTAATGCTCCAGGCTCTTGCAAAGCGCGCACATCATTGATCAAATCAGCGCCCGCTTCAACAGCTTGGCGCATCACTTCCGCTTTACTGGTATCTATCGAGATCCACACATCAAACCTGGCACGAATGGCTTTAATAGCAGGAATGACACGAGCAAGCTCCTCTTCTAAAGGAACGTCAGGCGCTCCCGGGCGAGTTGATTCACCACCAATGTCAATAATGCTAACACCAGCTTGAATCATTCGCTCTGCTTGCAGTAAAGCATTATCTAATGAATTGAATTTTCCGCCATCAGAGAAAGAGTCAGGCGTAACATTGAGGATACCCATCACATGTGGGCGGTCTAAAACGAGCGTTTTATTATGTGCTTTTAATATCATGGAAGGTGGGTCTTAAAGGTAAAAACATCTAGGGCTAGAAACAGAAAAACCCTGAGCGTACTCAGGGTTTTAATTTAAAGCTTAGCAATTAAGAATCTTTGTTTTGAGCATCATCTGTTTCAGATTTAACTTCTTCAACTTTCGACTCTTCAGCTTTTGGTTCCGCTTTAGCTTCTTCTGCCTTAGCTTCAGGTTTTGCTTCTTCCTTTGTAGGTTCAGCTTTTACCTGATCACCCCAACCAGCTGGATCACGAATCTCTTGCTTACGCTCCATCAAGTCATCAATTTGACCTGCATCGATCGTTTCGAACTTCATTAGAGCGTCTTTCATCGAATGCATGATATCCATGTTATCTTCAAGAATCTTCTTAGCTCTATCGTAGTTACGGTCGATAAGGATACGAATCTCTGCATCGATAAGCTTAGTCGTGTCATCAGAAACGTGCTTAGCTTGGCTCATGCCGCGACCTAGGAAAACTTCACCTTCTTCTTCTGCGTAAAGAAGAGGACCCAATTTCTCAGAGAAGCCCCACTGCGTAACCATCTTACGAGCAATATCAGTTGCACGTTCGATATCGTTAGACGCACCAGTTGACACTTTGTCTTTACCGTAAATAAGTTCTTCAGCAAGACGACCACCGTACAGGCTAGAAATCATAGACTCTAGATGTTGGCGAGACATGCTCACACGATCTTGCTCTGGCAAGTACATGGTTACACCAAGCGCACGACCACGTGGAATGATTGATACTTTGTACACAGGATCGTGTTCTGGTACCAAACGACCAACAATTGCGTGACCGGCTTCGTGGTAAGCCGTTGACTCTTTCACTTCCTCAGACATCACCATTGAACGGCGCTCAGCACCCATCATGATTTTATCTTTAGCCAGTTCAAACTCAACCATAGAGACATTGCGCTTGTTACCACGAGCTGCAAATAGCGCCGCTTCGTTCACAAGGTTTGCAAGGTCTGCACCAGAGAAACCTGGAGTACCACGAGCGATCAGCGACGGTTCAACATCACCTGATAGTGGCACTTTACGCATGTGTACTTTAAGAATCTGTTCACGACCACGTACATCCGGTAGACCAACCACAACTTGACGGTCAAAACGACCAGGACGAAGTAATGCAGGGTCTAGTACGTCTGGACGGTTAGTCGCAGCGATAACGATAATACCTTCGTTACCTTCGAAACCATCCATCTCAACCAACATTTGGTTCAGTGTTTGTTCACGTTCATCGTGACCACCACCAACACCAGCGCCACGTTGACGACCTACAGCATCAATTTCATCGATAAAGATGATACAAGGTGCCGCTTTCTTCGCTTGTTCGAACATGTCACGCACACGAGATGCACCAACACCAACAAACATTTCAACGAAGTCAGAACCAGAGATAGTAAAGAACGGTACTTTCGCTTCACCGGCAATCGCTTTTGCAAGCAATGTTTTACCCGTACCAGGAGGACCAACCAACAGGATACCTGTCGGGATCTTACCACCTAGCTTTTGGAAGCGGCTTGGGTCACGAAGGTAGTCCACAAGCTCTTTCACGTCTTCTTTTGCTTCGTCACAACCAGCAACATCAGCAAACATGGTTTTGATTTGTTCTTCGCTCATCATTCGAGCTTTACTCTTACCGAAAGACATCGCGCCTTTACCGCCGCCGCCGCCTTGCATTTGACGCATGAAGAAAATCCATACACCAATCAGTAAGATCATTGGGAACCATGAGATGAAGATAGTGCCAAGCAGGCTCTGCTCTTCAGGTGGTGTACCCTGAACTTTTACGTTTTGATTAATTAAGTCATCAAGTAGCTTTTGATCATAAACAGGCATGTAAGTTACATACTTAGAACCACCACCACGACGTGTGAAAGTGATTTCGCTGTTATTGAACTGTGCGTCTTGAATCTGGCCTTGGCCAACTTCCTGTACAAACGTGGTGTAATCTACTGCTCTGCCGTTACTTTCCCCAGGGCCGAAGCTCTGGAATACCGACATCAACACTACCGCGATAACAAGCCACAGAATTAAATTTTTTGCCATGTCACTCAAGGTGTAAGCCTCTCGATAACTAATTGTAATTAAAGGTAGGGTACTACAGTTTGTAACCTGTAGCCATGTTGTTAACTCTCACTCTTGGAAGAGAATCGTTAACCTTTGTAACCAGTGGCTACGATAAACACTTCACGAGATCGAGCTCGAGAAGAGTCGGGTTTTCTAACTTTTACTGTTTTAAACATCTCGCGGACGTCCTTAACGTATTGGTCAAACCCTTCGCCTTGGAATACTTTTACAACAAAACTACCATTGGTAGCTAGAACTTGTCGACACATATCCAAAGCTAATTCAACTAAATACATAGCTCTTGGCTGATCCACAGAATTGTTGCCTGCTATATTAGGTGCCATATCTGACATCACGACATCAACCATGTTTGGTTGTATACGTTCCAACAAGGCATCTAGCACAGCTTCTTCGCGGAAATCGCCTTGTAAAAAGCTAACACCAGCAATCGGATCCATTGGTAACAAGTCACACGCAATGATTTGTCCGTTGTCTCCAACAATCTTAGCAGCATATTGAGACCAACCGCCAGGTGCTGCACCCAAATCCACAATGGTCATCCCAGGAGACAGCAATTTATCTTTCGTTTGAATCTCTTCCATTTTGAAATAAGCACGTGAACGATAGCCTTTCTTTCTTGCTTCATTTGCGTACTTGTCGTCGAAGTGTTCCTTCAACCAACGGCCTGAACTGGCCGAGTGTTTCTGTTTGCTCATTGGATACCTAAATTGGAGGAAAGTACTAATTGCTGAATAAATTATAGTCTTCAGCTTTAGATGGCGTTAAAATAGGTTTTTTCAACCCTAATAGTAAAGAAAATTGGCCGCGTAATGAACCTAAGTACCAAACAAAAGCAGCATCTAAAGGGCCTAGCTCACAGTTTAAAACCTGTTGTGCTAATGGGCGCAAATGGACTTACTGAAGCTGTTCTAGCGGAAATCGAATTAGCTCTAGACCACCACGAACTGATCAAGATTAAAGTTGCATCAGAAGACCGTGAGACTAAGCAACTGATTATCGATGCAATTGTACGTGAAACTAAAGCTGAGAAAGTACAGACTATCGGTAAAGTTCTAGTACTGTTCCGCCAGTCAGAAGCACGTAAAATCGAGATTCCACGTAAATAAGCGAGTTTGATATAAGCTAACTTCACTAATAGGAAGCCACAGCGCTTATCTTTTAGTGTAGCGTGAGAAACGAAAAAGGTCGCATTTAGCGACCTTTTTACTTATCAGAAACAAAGAAAATTCAATTAGATATATTCTACTTTGTCGATTTCGAAGTCTTTGTCACCACCAGGGGTAGAGATCATGACTTCGTCGCCTTCCATTTTACCGATAAGACCGCGAGCAATTGGCGATTTCACAGAAATGCGACCCGTTTTGATGTCTGCTTCGTCTTCTGAAACGATTTGGTAGCGGAACTCATCATCGGTATCCACATCAATCAGTGTCACTGTCGTACCAAAGATAATCTTGCCCGTATTATCCATTTGCGTTACATCGATGATCTGAGCCAGTGATAGCTTATATTCAATATCACGGATCTGAGCTTCACAAATACCCTGCTCTTCACGAGCGGCGTGGTATTCAGCATTCTCTTTCAGGTCACCTAGTTCACGTGCTTCACCAATAGCTGCTGAGATAACAGGGCGTAGCTTAAGTAGGCGATCTAATTCGTCACGTAGCTGCTGAGCGCCACGTACTGTCATTGGAACCTTTTCCATTTTTTACCTCTATGCCAAAGCTTTCTTTGGCCAACATAAATACACCCAACGTATTTATTGGGTGATAGAAACAAAACGATTTGGCTTAGTGTAAACAAACTTTATGGCTAAATCACCTTTATTCCACTTTGCGTTATAAAAGCTTTATCTAGGTCTAAATCACAGACATCACAAAAATGAATAATAACCTACCCATCAATAAGTGGAGAGCTAAATACCTAAAAAAACAAAAAACAAACAAAATAAACACAGATCACACTTTTATAAAATACACTCAAAAACAACCACTTAAACAAAAAAGATATAATAAAACAGTGTTCATTTTTTAGTTTTATATCATTTTACTAACTGACCATGGAACTTTAGAGGTAAAAAGTAACCCATGGATTGCACTGGCATTTTCAGACTTCTGTTCTAATCATGATTATGAAGCCTGATTAATACAGGCAATACACAAAAGGGTTCAAATCCTTAATAAAACTTCTATGGACAGTAATTAGGAAATAATAACATGAACAAGACTATGATCGCGCTTGCTGTATCTGCTGCAGCTCTTGCTACTAACGCAGTGGCAGCCGACGGTAAACAAGCTGGTGATATTGCCGGCACTTCTGTATACAGCTCAAACGGCACTTCTCTAGAGATCGGTGGTCGTGCGGAAGCTCGTCTATCGATGAAAGATGGCAAAGCTGAAGACAAAACACGTGTACGTCTTAACTTCCTAGGTAAAGTTGAAATCCAAGACGGCCTATACGGTGTTGGTTTCTACGAAGGCGAATTCACAACTGCTGAAAACGGCGGCTCTACTGATAACAACGACGGCGACATCACTAACCGTTACACATACGCTGGTATCGGCGGTACATTCGGTGAAGTTACATACGGTAAAAACGACGGTGCGCTAGGCGTTATCACTGACTTTACCGATATCATGTCTTACCACGGTAACTCAGCGGCAGACAAAATCGCAGTAGCTGACCGTTCAGACAACATGCTTTCTTACAAAGGTCAATTCCAAGACCTAGGCTTAAAAGCAAGCTACCGCTTCGCTGACCGTTCTGAAACTAGCGGTGAGTTCAACGACAACGGTAAAGATGGCTACTCTCTATCTGCTATCTACGCAATCGGTGATTCTGGCGTTAAGCTAGGTGCTGGTTACGCAGACCAAGATCAATCTAATGAATACATGCTTTCTGCATCTTACCGCATGAGCCACTTCTACTTCGCAGGTCTATTCACTGATGGTGAAAAACAAGCGACGACAGCAAACGGCGCTGAATACAGCAACAGATCTGTAGATTACACTGGTTACGAATTCGCAACTGCTTACACGCTAGATAAGACTGCATTTACACTAACGTACAACAATGCAGAAACTGACGGTGAAACTTCAGCTGACAACATTGCAATCGATGCAACGTACTACTTCAAGCCGAACTTCCGTACGTACATCTCGTACAACTTCAACCTAATCAGTGAAAATGATACGATCGGTACAACAAACCTAGTGTCTAACGGCAAAGCAAGCTCTGCAGACGCTGAAGACGAAATCGCTCTAGGTCTACGTTACGACTTCTAATTCTGATTACCTAATTGATTAATTAGTTAATTGAGAATCAAAACGCCCGCTCTCTAGCGGGCGTTTTTTATATCTGTATACTGAAAACATCAGCCATCCAAGACAATCTTCTATGCGCCTTCTATCCCCACTACTGCTATGTAGTTTTTCCATTAGCGCTTTATCTGTTAACGCATACGCCCCGCTAGATACACTGCCCGATGGTAGTAGTACGAGTTTGATCATCAAATCGTTAAGCAGTGGTTCAAGCGAGCTTAATACCAATAGCGATGACTTTTATCCACCAGCCAGCACGTTAAAACTGGTGACGGCTTTAGCGGCCAAGCTAGAGTTGGGAGATGACTTTCATTACACGACTAGCATTCTTCGTTCTGGCAATGATTCAATCATTTCATTTAGCGGCGACCCAACACTGCAACGTGAGCAGCTAAAAAGCCTGTTAACTCAATACGCTAAGTCTCAATCCAGAACCATCAAGGGCAATTTATATCTGGATAACACAGCTTATACCGGCTATCAGCGAGCGGTGGGGTGGCCTTGGGACATTCTAGGGGTTTGTTACAGCGCGCCTTCTAGTGCAATGACCTTAGACAGCAACTGCGCACAAGCCTCTATTTATACAAAAGGTAATGGCAACACTCGCGTTTATATTCCCGCTCACTATCCGATAGACGTGACGACCACCGCTGCCACGGTAACTCGCTCTGGGCAGAAGGCGACACAATGCGACTTGGAACTCATCACCACACCAGATAACGCTTACAAGCTCTCTGGTTGCTTGGTTGAGCGCAAAAAGCCACTGCCACTTAAGTTCGCCATTCAAAATCCAGAACTTTACACCTATCAAGTTGTTGCATCGCTTCTCAAAGAACTGAAAATAGAAGTAAAAGGTGATGTGATTATTGGTAAAAAAGCGCAAGCAGACAAAACCACGTTAGTCGCTAGTCACAACTCAGAAAAGCTTCCTGAACTGCTCGATATCATGCTCAAGAAGTCAGATAACCTTATCGCAGATAATCTAACTAAAACGCTAGGAGCAACATTTTATGTTCAACCGGGCAGCTTCAATAACGGCACTGAAGCAATAAAACAGATACTGCTGACCAAGGCTAATATTGACCTCAGTAAAGCGCAGCTCGTCGATGGTTCAGGGTTATCCAGAAATAACCGAATGAGGTCACAGACCATGGCTCAAGTGCTTCGTTATATCTGGGAAAACGATCAACAGCTCAGCCTGATTGAGGCTATGCCTACATCTGGCACTGATGGAACGCTCAAATACCGTCAAAGCATGAGAAAAGCACCGATTCAAGGCAACATTATCGCCAAAAGTGGTTCTCTATACGGCAGTTACAACATGGCGGGATACGGATTAGATAAAGCGGGAAAACCAAACTCTCTGTTTGTGCAATTTGTCCGTGATTACTTCCCTGAAGAACAAGATCCAGACAAACCAGTGGAAGCACCAATCACCCAGTTTGAACGTGCTTTCTACAAAGATGTAGTCGAATTCAGTCAAACACAAAGCAAATCTAAATAATGCTTAGATCTGTGTAAGCTTCTACTTTAATAACAAAAATGGCGCTGAAGACCTTAAATCTTCAGCGCCATTTTTATTTCTCAGATGTATTTAACTATTTTTATAGGTGCCCATTTTTATAAGAGCTAAGCAATTCCTAAAAATGAGTTCACCACAGTGAAGTAGATCCACATTCCTGAGATATCAACTATGGAAGCAAGCACTGGGCTCACTAACACCGCTGGATCAAGCTTAAATAGCCTAGCAACTATCGGCAATCCGCCACCCAGCACGGTTGATATGGTCACCTGAATAAACAGCGCTACCGCAATAGCTAACGCAATCATGTTGATATCATAACCACCTGTCGCTTGGTTTTCACTAAAGAGCAAAATACGTCCAATCATCACTACAGCAATCGCTAAAGCTAAACAAATAGCAACTCTAAACTCTTTCCATAGAACGTTAGCCCATTGGCGTTTTTTCAACTCACCTGTGGCTAAGGCTCGGATCACCAAAGTCGCTGCTTGTGTTCCGGTGTTACCACCAGCAGCAGCAATTACCGGCATGTAGATTGCCAAAAGTACCAACTGACTGAGAATGTCTTCATACTGAGCAATGATAAGCCCTGAGACGATTCCCAATAGTGCTAACGCAATAATCCAACCGATACGCTGCCTGACGTGGCTCATGACGCCAGTCGAAAGGTAACCCTGTTGAGGTTCTACCTCAGAGTAGATCAGCCCTAGTTGGTGAGCTAGATGTCGAGAGCGCTTCTCAAAGTCCTGCTCTTCTAGCTCACTAAGTAAAGTCTGAATCGTACTCAAAGAGCATTGCCCCAGCACTAGCACCGCATCTTCGAGCGGCATTCGATTCAAAAGATTAATTTGTTGTTCACGTCCGTACTGTTGAAATGCATTCGATACAGCTTGGATGTCTTGCTCTGAGTACAGAGCTTCAATAGATAAAAAAGTGTTGTTCATTACCGTCATGGCGAATCTCCCGATTGGCAAAGGTAACGACCATCAAAACAAATAGCCTATAGCTAATACACCAAGAGCGTACAGCTAAGCGCACCAAGAGCTTAAAGCACTGGTGTGTCTACTTGTTAGAATCTAGAGTGTGGAAAAGAATGAAGGGAAAACAAAGATACCCTACCTGAACGGCAGGACAATAGATCAATACCGAGACAGGTTATTCTTCTCCATTCAAACTAGGAGGATGGTCGGTATTGTTCATAAAAATCTCCAGAATTACTGTCAATTTGACAGCGCGCATAGTGTAGCAATAGCCGTTCAAAAACTTCGTCAAATTCCTGTCAATAAATAGGGGTCAATAAAAAAGGCATCCGTGGATGCCTTTGGTTCAATTATTGATGTGCATTATTACTTAATAGTAATACGAGCAAACTTACGCTTACCTACTTGGTAAACGGCAGTACCTGCTTCAGGCACGAATTTGCTGTCTTCAATCTTCTCGCCTTCAAGCTTAGCAGCGCCTTGCTTGATCATACGCATCGCATCAGAAGTCGAGTTTACAAGACCTGCTTCTTTTAGAACGTTAGCGATTGGTAGACCTGCTTCGAATTCGAATTCAGGCATTTCATCTGGCACTTGGTTCTTAGCAAAACGGTTAACGAACTCTTGCTCAGCGGCTTCAGCATCTGCTTCACTGTGGAAACGAGCGATGATCTCTTTAGCAAGAAGCACTTTAACGTCACGCGGGTTCTTACCTGCATCAACGCCAGCTTTCAGTTCCGCAACTTCTTCAAGAGGACGGAAAGACAGCAGCTCGTAGTAGCTCCACATTAGATCGTCAGAGATAGACATGATCTTACCAAACATCTCGCTTGGTGCTTCGCTAATACCGATGTAGTTATGCGCAGACTTAGACATCTTCTTAACACCGTCTAGACCAACAAGTAGTGGCATCATTAGTACCGCTTGTGGTTTTTGACCTGCTGCTTTTTGCAGTTCACGACCCATTAGAAGGTTAAACTTCTGGTCAGTACCGCCAAGCTCAACGTCGCTCTCTAGTGCAACAGAGTCGTGACCTTGTAGAAGTGGGTACATGAATTCGTGGATTGCGATCGGTTGACCACCAGCGTAACGCTTTTTGAAGTCATCACGCTCAAGCATACGAGCAACAGTTTGGTTAGAAGCAAGACGAATCATGCCTTCAGCGCCAAGCTCAGATAGCCATTCAGAGTTGAAACGAATTTGCGTCTTCGCAGGATCTAGAATCTTGAATACTTGCTCTTTGTAAGTTTCAGCATTCTTCAATACGTCTTCGCGGCTTAGCGGTGGACGTGTTGAGTTTTTACCTGATGGGTCACCAACCATTGCAGTGAAATCACCGATAAGGAATGTCACTTCATGACCAAGCTCTTGGAAAGCACGAAGCTTGTTAAAGATAACCGTATGGCCTAGGTGGATATCTGGAGCTGTTGGATCGGCACCCAGCTTAATGCGTAAAGGACGACCTTCTTTTAGTTTTGCAATCAGTTCGTCTTCTGGAATCAGTTCTTCTACGCCACGTTTGATCTCGGCTAGTGCAGCTTCAATACTCGCCATTCTTGTTCACTCCCACAGATTTGGCAAAAATACATTAATTAGACATCTTACTTGAATAGCGATGTATTTTGAAACCAGTTACACTATTCCGTCGTCGATTTTCATAATATTTACAGAACGAACCGGAACATGTTGTCTATTTTTGCACGCCTTCCTATTTTGCACCGGGCTTTTATCGCATTTTTTAGTGCCATAATTTTCGTCGCGATTTTCTTACTCCCCGACGTCAACAGTTTGCGTGACGATTCGGGCGCTTTAGTTGTGGGAAAACATTACCCACTGACTATCAATGCCTCTGCACTTATTAGCTCAAGTGACGCTCCACCGACGGCAGTGCTCAATTGGGAGAAATACACCGTTCGCTCTGGCGAAAGCACCTCTGTTTTATTTGAACGTATTGGCCTCTCATACCGTCTGCTGATCACGCTACTCAATACCAATAATGATATTAAGAAGCAGCTGTCTAACCTAAGACCTGGTGATGTCTTGCAGTTCGGCTTTGATGAAAACAACGACCTTATTCAGTTAAAACGACAACTTAGTGCGTTTGAAAGCTTCAAGATCACTAAGTCTGGCGATTCGTTTTCCTCTAGTTTCGACAAGAAAGAGGTTGCCTACCAATACAATTATGCCGAAGCCGACATCACCTCGAATTTCTGGAATGCTGGCGTAAGCGCAGGTTTAACCGCAAACCAAATTATGGAACTGGCGGGCATCTTCGGCTGGGATATCGACTTTGCGTTAGATATTCGTAAGAATGACAGCTTCAAAATCTTATACCAAGAAAAAGTAGTTGAAGGTGAAGTGGTTGGTCGCGGTAAGATCATGGCAGCCGTATTCAAAAACCAAGGTGATTCATTTACCGCGGTATTAGATGATAAGAGCGGCAACTACTTCGATGAAAATGGTCGTGCAATGAAGAAAGCGTTCTTGCGCTCTCCTATTGATTTTCGTCGTGTAACATCGAACTTTAACCCTAACAGAAAACACCCAGTAACCGGTAAGGTTCGCGCTCACCGCGGCACTGACTACGCAGCCCCTGTTGGCACGCCTATCTGGGCTGCCGGTGACGGTATCGTTCAGAAGTCGGGTTACAACCAATTCAATGGTAACTACGTGTTCATACGCCACAGCAACACCTACATCACCAAATACCTGCACATGAAGCGACGTATGGTGAAAACTGGTCAGCGCGTAAAACAAGGCCAAACCATTGGTACTTTGGGTGGTACGGGCCGAGTGACTGGCCCACACTTACACTATGAATTCTTGGTCAATGGCGTACATAAAAATGCGCGTACCGTGAAATTGCCTCAATCCAAGTCGTTAACTGGTAAAGCAAAAGCAACCTTTATTGCCAACTCAGAGATTCGATTAAGAAACCTTGAGCGATACGGTCAGTTACTAGCGACTAACTAGGCGTTTGTAGCTTCACTGCAAAATAGAAAAATGCAAAGAGCGCCCATCAAGGCGCTCTTTTTTATGCTCACATACCACAACTAGCTACTGTTTTTCAGGTTTGTTGTTCCGTCCAAGCATTAACAAACAAGGGGTTAATACTAAAGTCAGCACCGTGGCAAACGCCAAACCACCAGCAATAGCGGTCGCAAGCTGTGACCACCATTGTGTACTTGGCGCGCCAAACTCTATCTTTTGATTAATCAGGTCGATGTTCATCTCTAACACCATCGGCATTAAACCTAAGATAGTCGTAACCGTCGTGAGCATTACTGGCCTTAAACGCTGAACACCGGTTCTTAGAATCGCATCTCGCTTGTCCAAGCCTCTTTTGATGAGCTGATTATAAGTATCAATCAACACGATGTTGTTGTTCACGACTATGCCGGCGAGCGCTATTACCCCAATTCCCGACATCACAATGCCAAACGGACGTTGGAAGATCAGTAAGCCAACGAACACGCCAACGGTCGAAAACAATACAGCACTCAGAATCAAAAACGCTTGATAGAAGCTATTGAACTGAGTAATCAGAATCAAAGCCATTACCGCCAAAGCAACCAAGAAAGCACTTTGTAAAAAGGCTGACGAGTTTTCTTGTTCTTCGTTTTGACCACGGATGCGAAATTCCACGCTACTCGGCAGCCCTAGCTCACTCAATGCTTGTTCGATCTTTGGTAGTTCGAGAGCAAGGTTATACCCTTCTTCCATATCCGCCATGATGTTCACCACACGCTTGCCATCAAGGCGTTTAATGGTGTCTTGCTTATGGTCGGGAACGATCTGAGCGAAATTAGTAATAGGTACTAAACCTGCTGGCGTTTTCACCCTAAGCTGGTCGAAGCGCCCGATATCACGCTTATCATTAGGGTAGCGCACCAAGATATCGACCTCTTCTGAAGAGTCATCGGGCAGATAATCACCAATCTTGAGACCATTAGTCACGAATTGAACGGTATTACCCACTAAGGTCGCATCAGCTGCAAAGCGCGCAGCATCGTCGCGGCGAATATCCACCTTCCAATCGATGCCATCTTTACTCGCAGTATCGCTGATATTGGTCAGTGCTTTATTTCCATCAGCCCAACCTCTCACAATTTTTGCAGCCTGATTGAGCTGCTCTGGAGTTCTTGCCGACAGCTCAATCACTAAGTCATTTTCAACCGGAGGCCCAGCATCAGGGAACTTATATTCAATCTCAACACCAGCGTATTGATCGGTTTGTACCTTCAACTCATCAATAATCGCCTTAACGCTGCGTCGATATTGCCAGTCAACAGGCGTAATTGAGATCAAACCAATCTGGTCGTCACCACCAGTACGCGTGTAAACGGTATCGAACTCATCATGATTGAGCATCATCAGTTCAATATCACGCATGATGTCATCCTTTTCTTGGATAGACAGATCCCCATGCGAGCGAACTTTGACATTAAAGAATGGCGGATCAACTTCTGGGAAGAACTCTGCACCTAGACCCGCTTTTGAATAAGTAAAACCAACTGCAACCGCGAGCAGTGCCGCACTGAACAAAATCTTAAAGGGGTGTTTAATCGCTAAAGAAAGCGTGTGGTAGTAAGCCTTGGTTAAACCAGTAGCCTGTGAAAAGTCACCATTATGCAGTGCGACCATTCGAGCTTGGCTTTTAGACGATACGTATTGAGGTTTGCCAATCAAACCGCCCAGCACGGGCACAAACAACAACGCCATGATCAATGATGCAGTTAAAGTCGCGATCAGAGTTAGTGGTAAGAACTTCATAAATTCGCCCGTCACATCAGGCCAAAACAGTAACGGAGCAAATGCGGCTAAGGTTGTGGCAGTCGATGCGGTTATCGACCACGCCATCCGTTTCGCTGCATCTCGGTAAGCGGCTTTGCGCCCTTCACCCTCTTGCATCCGCCTGTCTGCAAATTCGGTCACCACAATCGCACCGTCTACTAGCATCCCCACCGCCATAATCAGAGAGAACAGCACTACGATGTTGACGGTTAAGCCAAACACCGAAAGAACCAATAACCCGGTTAGGAATGAGCCTGGAATGGAAATACCCACTAACAAAGCGGTACGCACACCAAGAATCGCGATGATAACGATCACCACCAGAATAATGGCGGATAAGATATTGTTTTGCAGATCATTAAGCATGATCTTCACATCTTTAGATTCATCCCAGGTGTATTTGACCAACAGGTTATTTGGCCATTCCGCTTGCTGCTGAGCACCAGCCATTACCGCTTTGACTAGCTCAACGGTTTCGATGATGTTCTCACCTGCACGCTTCTTGATATCCAACACCACCGCAGATTTGCCATCTAAACGAGCAAAACTTTCAGGATCTCGAAACGCTCGACGAACCGTAGCGACATCGCCAAAAGTGACCACCTGCTTGCCATCCACTTTAATAGGCAACTCAAGCACGTCTTTTAAGGAGTTAAATACCGAAGGGACTTTGACAGAAAAACGTCCGTAGCCAGTATCAACAAAACCTGCGGCCACCACTCGATTGTTCAGAGCGATCAGATTATAGATATCCGCTTGATCTAAGCTGTAGCTCTCCATCAATAACGGATCGACAATGATCTCGACGATGTCAGCGCGATCGCCCGCAATATCGACTTCAAGGATTTGGCGATAGCTTTCTAATTTGTCTCCAAGCTCTCGGGCAATTTGCACTATGGTGCGCTCAGGAACGGTACCGAATAGCACAACAGACAAAACAGGTTGCTCAGAAGCCAGCGTCACCTCATTTACGGTCGGTTCGTCACTGTCTTCTGGTAGTTTTGGTTTAGCCAGATCAACCGCGTCACGCACATCGGCCATTGCTTTGGTGAGATCGACGCCAACATTAAACTCCAACACAACAGAGGCATGCCCTTCTGCTGCGGTTGCTGTCATCTCTTTTACGCCTTCAATCGACCTCAGCTCTTGCTCAATAGGTCGAACCAATAAACGTTCTGCATCCGTTGGCGAGATCCCTTGGTGCCCGACCGAAACATAGATAATTGGGATGGTAATGTCTGGGCTCGATTCCTTAGGTATCGTGATATAGGTGACGACACCGGCTACAAGGATTAACGCTAAAAGGGAGAGCATTGTTCGAGCACGAGACAAGGCTGCATCAATAATTGAATACATCGGTTATCTCCTACTCTGCGGTTACGTTAGAGAGTTCAGCGACTTGCTCAACAGCAATCACCGAATCACCATCACGCACAAACCCTTGGCCTACTGTGATGATATCGACGCGTTGACCTAGCCCCGTGAGCCACACTCCATCTTGTTCGGCCTTTACTAGCTGAATGCCTACAAACTTCACCGTTGGTGAGTCATCGACTGAAACCAAGGTTTTGACCCCTAGGTTACCCGCCTCATCCAATGCTAGCATCGCCGGTGTTATCTTTATTGCATCTCTTGTTTCTAGGTTGAGTTTAACTTCGGCACTGACACCTGCTGGTAATAGGCCTTTAGAGTTATCGATTTCTATCTCGATTGGGAAGGTATTAGTAGCAACAGAAGAGATACGAGAAACATAACGCAGACGACCTTCCGCTTCTTCTCTTCCCAGCAAGCGGACCAAGGCGGACTGATTAACTAACAAATGCTGGATATGACGTTCACTGACATCGGCTTCGATGACCAGAGGATCGAGGTCAATCACGCCCGCAACAGGATCGCCAACCCCAACAAAGTCACCAAGCTCAACCATTAAGTCTTGAACCACACCCGAAAAAGGCGAAGTAATGACAGTATTCTTTAAAGCCAATTCCGCGTTGCGCATCATGGCTTTTGCTTCTGTTAATGAGGCCTCTGCTGTGGTGTAGGCGATTTCGCCTTGCAGTCCTCTTTTCTTCAGTGACTGCGCCGCTTTAAACTCTTTCTGCTTCAAGCGATATAAAGCCGAGGCTCGCTCTAGTTGAATCTCTAAATCACCCTTATCTATCTGGGCAATGGCTTGTCCAGCTTTAACCATATCCCCCTTAACAACGTTCAATCTGACAATCTTGCCCGCGACTTCTGCACCTAGACGAGCATGCCGATCGGGCGCCGTTCTTCCATAGAGATCAATCGTTTTAAAGGTCGGTGATGAGGTGAAGGTTTGAAAGGAAACCTTAGCCAGCGGAATTTCTGTTGCCTTTTTTTCAGGTGACTCTTCTGCTTGCCCTACGCCTAAACCAAGCCAGATCGACAACAACACGACTAGAGTCAGAGAAACCAGCCACGGCTGCTTCAATTTCTGAAAAAGTGGTGAGTTAGAAAATAGAGTGGGCATAACAAATCCTTTTGTCCGATGTCATTCAGGCGCGCTAGTTGGCTTAATAGCGTGATGTGCAACTTCCTTATGCACAAAGGTAACCTTAACAGACCAATCCTCAACGAAGTTGGACGCTATCGACAGTTTAAAAAATATGCCGTGTACTAAAAATGAGAGGAATGCTTTGAAAAGTAATAAGTTACTAAGTAAAAACAAAAACGCCGAACATAAGTTCGGCGTTTGAAATGTATCTAATACAGCTTTGAGCTCAAGCTATTTTCAACTCATGCTATACGCTGAATGATGCGCCACAACCACATGTTGTTGTAGCGTTCGGGTTGTTCACAAAGAAGCGTGCGCCTTCTAGGCCTTCAGTGTAATCAACCATGCCGCCCATTAGGTATTGTAGGCTCATTGGATCAACAACCAGCGTTACACCGCTGTTTACAATTGTAGTGTCGCCATCATTTACTTTTTCATCAAATGTGAAGCCGTATTGGAAACCGCTACAACCACCACCTGTAATGTATACACGCAGTTTTAGTTCTGGGTTTTCTTCTTCAGCAATTAGCGTTTGTACGCGGGTAGCTGCTGCATCAGAAAAAGACAATGGGATATTTACTTCGCTCACGACAACCTCTCTTACCTGTGTCAAAAACAACATGATACAAATCTAATTCGAGACCATAGTTGTTGAGTATTTTCTTATATTCCGGTGATTATCTAATACCTGACTGAAACGTTCAAGTATTCACCACAGGATCGGTCCTTTTACTGCTGTAAACTCGCCAATATCTAACAATTAAAACGTGTAACCACACAAAACAACCAGATTCGGGTGATTATCTGGGCGAAAGCATTCCTAGTTGGATTAGGGATAGGTACAATGCGTGCCAATTGGTCCGACAGTCAAAAGAGGATATATCAATGACCAAATCAGCAGAGCTGTACGAAAAAGCACAGCAAACCATTCCTGGTGGCGTAAACTCTCCAGTTCGTGCATTCAATGGCGTAGGTGGTTCTCCAATCTTCGTTGAACGCGCTGATGGCCCACTTATTTTTGATGCTGATGGTAAAGCGTATATCGATTACGTTGGCTCTTGGGGTCCAATGATCCTTGGTCACAACCACGCGGTTATTCGTGACGCTGTTATTGCAGCAGCTCAACGCGGCCTTAGCTTCGGTGCTCCAACCGAAACTGAAATCAAAATGGCTGAACTGGTATCTGAGATGGTTCCATCAATGGAACAGCTACGTATGGTGAGCTCAGGTACAGAAGCAACAATGAGCGCGATTCGTCTAGCTCGTGGCTTCACTGGTCGTGACAAAATTCTTAAGTTTGAAGGCTGCTACCACGGCCACGCAGACAGCCTACTTGTAAAAGCTGGTTCTGGCGCACTGACTTTAGGTCAACCAAGCTCTCCAGGCGTACCGGCTGATTTTGCGAAACTAACGCTAACAGCAACCTTCAACAATCTAGATTCAGTACGTGAAATCTTCGCAGCAAACAAAGGCGAGATCGCTTGTATCATCGTTGAGCCAGTAGCGGGTAACATGAACTGTATCCCTCCTGTAGAAGGCTTCCACGAAGGTCTACGTGAAATCTGTGATCAAGAAGGTGCATTGCTAATCTTTGATGAAGTAATGACAGGTTTCCGCGTTGCTGAAGGTTGTGCTCAGGCTTACTACAACATCAAGCCAGACCTAACGTGTCTTGGTAAAGTGATTGGCGGCGGCATGCCTGTCGGTGCTTTCGGTGGTCGTAAAGACGTGATGCAATACATCGCACCAACTGGCCCTGTTTACCAAGCGGGTACGCTTTCAGGTAACCCTGTTGCAATGGCTGCTGGCTACGCATGTTTGAACCTTCTACGAGAAGAAGGCAACGAAAAGCGTCTAGCTTCAAAAACTAAGCAGTTGGCAAAAGGCTTCAAGCAACTTGCTGACAAGCACGGCATCCCGATGCTAGTTCATCAAGTTGGCGGTATGTTTGGTTTCTTCTTCACAGATCAAGAAACTGTGACGTGCTACGAAGATGTAACTAAGTGTGATGTAGAACGCTTCAAGCGCTTCTTCCACCTAATGTTAGATCACGGTGTTTACCTTGCACCTTCAGCATTCGAAGCAAGCTTTACTTCTCTTGCTCATGGTTCAAAAGAACTTGATGCAACACTAGAAGCTGCTGACCGCTCTCTTGCGATCATTGCTGCTGAAAGCAAATAATCGAAAGCACTTTATAAGTCGCTAACCGATTGAATTTAGGGCTGCATTAAATGCAGCCCTTTTTTATATATCGCGCTCACCAGCCACAAATATGACAGCTTATTTAGCCGTCGACTAAGGCTAAAGCTGAACCAAAAGCATTAACGTTCCCAGAAAAGGAAAACCAACAACATCAAGGTACCAAGGAACATTCTGAACCAAGGGATCTCTTTTTTTGTTTGCTGTTCTTCGTCTTGGCATTTCTTATCTTTATTACAGCATCCCATTATCAAAACTCCTCATTGCTAACTCTCTGTTTTGCAGCCATTATAAACTCAGAACGCAAATATAGAGACCATTACCGTGTCAGAAAAACTCAAAATCAATTCCAGCCACTGGGTGATCATCATTGCCCTACTCGCGGCGGCTTATGCTTGTTACTTACTTATCGAGCCATACGTTAACTCTATCGTGATGGCCTTTATCATTTCACTATTGATGTTCCCAATCCATGAGTGGCTTGAAAAAAAGCTCCCGAATAAAGAAAACATCGTCTCTCTGCTGTCTTGTGTGATTCTGACTTTCATTATTGTTATCCCTTTATTGGCAGTATTCGCAGCAATTGTTCAGCAAGGTTCTCTGTTCTCTCAGAATACTTACCAATGGGTGACCCACGGTGGCATTCAGACTCTGTTTGCTCACCCGTTAGTGGTCAAAGCGCTGTCATTTGTGAATAACTACCTGCCTTTCGACAACATTGATCCCCAAGCCATCGCACAAAAAGTCGGTGAGTTTGCGACAAGCTTTGGTTCTAAGCTAGTTGGTATCAGTGCCAAAATCTTAGGTGACGCGACCAATTTCTTGATGGATTTCTTCTTGATGCTGTTCGTTTTGTTCTTCTTATTAAGAGATCATGACAAAATCATCAGTGTGGTTCGTCATATTCTGCCGCTGTCTCGTAGCCAAGAAGACAAACTTCTAACAGAGATAGAACAAGTATCTAAATCAGCAGTAATGGGCTCATTCTTAACCGCAATAGCGCAAGGTTTTGCCGGCGGTTTAGGTATGTGGATTGCCGGTTTCCCAGGTCTATTCTGGGGTACTATGATGGGCTTTGCCTCTTTCATCCCAGTTGTGGGTACCGCATTAATCTGGATTCCAGCAGCAACCTACTTGTTCCTAACTGGTGATACCACGTGGGCGATTTTCCTAACGGTTTACTGTGTAGCGATTGTTGGTTCAATTGATAACCTTCTGCGTCCGCTGCTAATGCAAGGCAGTGCAGGCATGAATACCCTGATGATCTTCTTCTCACTATTGGGTGGTATTCAACTGTTTGGCCTAATTGGTCTTATCTACGGACCATTGATTTTTGCGATTACCATTGTCCTATTCAACATCTACGATGAAGAGTTTAAGGACTTTTTAAACCAGCAAGACAAGAGTTAACGAACTTGACGTCAACTTGATTGGCGAACCCGTATTAAACACTTCAAGCTTTGGGCGGATTATGCGAAAATCCGCCCTCATTTTTTGCTAACGATTCAACAGAGTGTCCTATGTCAGCTTATATTGCACCAAGCCAGATTGCTCAACGCCAACTCGCCTACTTTGAAGGCAAACATGTTTTAGTTGCCGGTGAGGCAGAAGACTTGTTCCCTGTTGAGTTAGCGAAGCATTGTGAATCTGTCTCTGTGTTTACTTCTAATTACAGCTACTACCGTCAATTAGAAGGCTACAACACCATCCAACGTTTTTATGGTGCGGAGTTTACCGAAGAGACCAAAGCCGACTTAGTGATGTTGTACTGGCCAAAAGCCAAAGCGGAAGCGGAATTTTTGTTGGCGATGCTATTTGCCAAGCTAGGCAAAGATACCGAGATCGTCGTGGTTGGTGAAAACCGTTCAGGCGTGAAAAGCATCGAGAAGATGTTTGCTCCTTACGGCAAAGTTGTTAAATACGATTCAGCGCGTCGTTGCTCTTTCTACTGGGGTCAATGCTTCGAGCAACCACAAGCGTTCAACCTGCAAGACTGGTTTAAGACCTACACGGTTAACATTGGTGAGCAATCACTTACGGTAAAAAGCCTTCCTGGCGTCTTCAGTCACGGTCAATTCGATGTCGGTAGCCAACTTCTGTTGGATACTCTGCCAAAACTAAAAGGCAAGGTACTGGATTTTGGCTGTGGTGCAGGCGTATTGGGCGCGGTGATGGTATCTCGTAACCCAGATATCGAGCTAGAAATGTGCGACATCAGTGCATTTGCCGTGGCATCAAGCCAAGCAACGCTAGAAGCGAATGGTTTAACGGGTAAAGTCTTCGCATCCGATGTCTATTCTGATACTGCAGAAGACTATCAGTTCATCATCAGTAACCCACCATTCCATTCAGGTTTAGACACTAGCTACAGCGCGACTGAGACCTTACTTTCTCAGGCTCCTAAGCATTTGAAGCGTTCTGGTGAGATGATTATTGTTGCGAATAGTTTCTTAAAATACATTCCAATTATTGAACAAGCGTTTGGAAAATGCTCGACTCTAAATAAGACCACTAAATTCGCGATCTATCACGCAAACAAATAACCTCTCTAGCACAGCGCAGGGTCATTATCTGCGCTGTCTGTTCATATTTTTGTCAAAACTCTATAAAAATGAGCTTTTGCACACGCTTTAAATACCACTTACTTGTCAAAGTAAAAAAACTCGTTAATTTCGTTAAATTGGAACCCGTTAATTCTATTCTCTGTACTTGTTTTCGCCCCTTTTAGCAGTACATCAAAGGAAAGTAGTACCCAATTTATGTTTAGATTCTATCGTAAGCAGAAGTTTAAGCGCCTTCAAAATACCCTAATGCTGGCATTTCTTGTCCTCAGTATTACCCCTGTGACACTTATCGCGATATTTTTCCTCCAATCGCACAGTCAGGATCTCCAGGAACAAAGCACCTCACACCTTGTTTCGGTTCGTGATACTAAGCAGCAGCAAATTGTCGATTACCTACAAGCTCAAGAATCCCAAGTGATGGGCTTTGTTCGCTCAGAATTGGCCAATGCCAGTGGCGGGCGATTTTATGGTTTGATCAATGCATTTCAACGATTGGGGTTAGATATTGACGAGGCACGCAGTAATGCACAGCAGCGCTATATTCAAGGCTCTGGCGATCAAATCAAAACGTCGATCCTCCCTGAATCCAGCAGCTTTATTGGCAGCGAGCGTTATCGCCTGCTCCACAAGCGCTACCATAATGCTTACCTAGAACTGCTTAAACGCTCTGATTTTGACGATATTCTCTTAGTTGATATCAACGGTAACGTCGCTTATTCCGTCTTTAAAAATGACGATTACGGCACCAATCTGCTGACAGGAAAATACAAGGACTCCAACCTAGGTATTACCTTTCAACGACTAGCCAAAGACGTAACCGACCGACGCAAATCTAACGAAGATTACACGCCGGTTATCGTTTCTGACTTTAAAGACGAGAATGGCAAACAGACCGCATGGCTAGGCGCACCTATCGTTCAACAAGGCTACCTACACAGTTACGCGATGTTTAGGCTACCAATCAACGGCATTACTAAGTTGATTGCGGATCTCAACAAGAGTTCGAATATTCAAACGCTGCTTGTAGGTGATGATCACCTGCCGCGTAGCCTTGCTCATTCACAAGAATCTATCAACTTGAGCCTAGATGTTGTCGATAAAGCATTGGCTGGCGAAACAGCGGTTGGCACCTTCGACAACACCCTAGATCAAGCGATCATCGCGGCATATACGCCAATTGAGCTGAAATACGCAACATGGGCTCTTGTCGTAGAGCTGCCAGAGAAAGAGGCGTTTGCCCGTATTCATCAGTTAGAAAAGATCTTCGTGATCGTGATGCTAACGGCGATCATTCTGGTAGTCGTTGCATCGCACTATCTGTCTAACTTCATCACATCCCCACTGCTTAAACTGACGTGGGCTGCCGAAAAAGTATCGGCGGGTGATCTCGATGAAACCATGATTAATACCGAGCGCAAAGATGAGATAGGCCGACTCGCGGTGAGCTTCGAAAGAATGCAGCGATCTATTCGTGAAAAAATGCAGCTCATCAAAAGCCAAAACGATGAGCTTGAGGACAACCTTAAGACCATTCAAAAGCAAAACGAAGAGTTACAACTGGCAAATAAACTCAAAGATGAGTTCTTAGCGACTACTTCACATGAATTGAGAACACCACTGCATGGCATGGTGGGTATCGCTGAAGCGTTGATATCTGGAGCTAACGGCCCTATTCCTGCTAATCAGAAATATCAGTTGGATATCATCATCAATAGCGGTCAGAGATTGGCGACCTTGGTTGATGATCTGCTTGATTATCACAAGATGCGCTATGGCAGCTTAGATATTAAGAAATCAGCCGTTGATTTGTCGGCAGCCACCAGCTTGGTCCTAGAGTTGTCTCATCACCTATTGGGCAATAAGCCAATCCGTATTATTAACCAAGTCCCAAGTGATTTAGGTCTGGTTTCATCGGATCCTCAACGACTTGAGCAAGTGATGTATAACTTGGTCGGCAATGCCATCAAGTACACCTCAGAAGGTAAAATTGTTATCTCTGCCAGCGTTATCGATGACAACATTCGTGTACAAGTTGTCGATACTGGCCAAGGTATACCGGCCGAGTACCTTGAGCACATCTTTGAGCCATTGATTCAAGCAGGCCAAGATGCGAGTAACTACCGCCAAGGTGCAGGGCTTGGATTATCGATCAGTCGTCAGTTGATCGAGCTAATGGGCGGTTCACTGTACGTTAGTAGCCAACCAATGCTCGGCACTACGTTTAGCTTTACCCTGCCCCTAGCTACTCAAGATGAGTTAGACAGTTACAACGAATCAGGTCACTACTCGCACTTCCAAGCGCCTGATTTAATTGATAACAGCCAACAAGAAAATAGTGTTATCAGTGAAAACCCAGATGGCCCGTTATTGGTTATCGCCGATGATGAGCCGGTTAACCTGCGAGTATTAGACAGCTTCTTGAAGTTAGAAGGTTATCGAGTACGTACTGCATGTGATGGCCCTGAAACCATTGAACTGATTGAGAAAGAGAAGCCAGAGCTGCTTCTACTCGACATCATGATGCCAGGAATGAGCGGCTATCAGGTTTGTGAAGCACTGCGTAAACAGTATGACCATGCTCAGTTGCCAATCATCATGCTAACAGCCCTCAACCAAGCAGAAGACCGTGTTCGAGGTTTCGAAGCGGGTGCCAATGACTACTTGTCTAAACCGTTCAACAAACAAGAATTAGCGGCTCGAATAACAGCGCATCTATCAGCAAGTAAAGCTGAACAGAGACGCCTTGAAAACGACCAACTGCAACTCGAGCTCAAACATAGAGCGATGGTTGAGGCTAACTTGTTAGAAACTCAAGGCCGCTTATTAGAGCAACTAGAATCGGCACCTGAAGCCATTATCTGTATTCGTGATGACCAACGTATTCGCTTTGCTAACGAAGCGGCGGCGAAGCTATTCAGACGCGGACAAGAACAACTTAAACGCTCAATGGCTGACGAAATCATTGCGCCTAAATACCTTAAAGTGGAGCAAGCCCACTACTGCGGTGACATTGATATCTATATAGATGACACACGTCAGCGCATACCGAGTGACATCCTTAAGCTACCTGAAGGCTCAGGGCTCGACACCATGTATATCTTTAATGTCGGTGGTGGTGTTAACTCAAACCGAATCAATAACCTTGAAACGGCGGTTGAGGCTCTCTCTAGTTATGCCTTTGAAGGCGACAAAGATAAGTTACAACAGCTGAAAGAGCTTGGCGGAGAATTTACTCGTCTTGCTGACAAGGCAACCGGTGAAGGTAAAAACAAGCAAGAGTTAATGCGTGAGGTACTGGTCGATGCGATGACTAATGCCATCATCTACTGGGAATCGGTGACTGGTGAAACCAAGTTCGCTTTCGCCGAGAAGAGTGGCTTGTGGCGCGTCTACTTAGACCGCAGTACGCTGCAAACTCGAACGCTAGACAAATACCTACGCGTAGAAACCCTACCGAAAACCCCTCGCTGGCGAACGGTACTGAGCTCAATCGAATTCATACTGGAACACTGTAAAGAACAGACGCCAGAAAGAACCCATATTGAGATGCTAAGAGATAAACTTCAGAAACTACTGACCAGTTAATCCCTGAACCAACATCACGATACTTTGAATAATGGAGCCCACCTAGCGTGGGCTTTTTTGTACGCCTTATAATCACAAAAAGTAGAATCCCATCGCTTGCAACGCACTTTTTTTACGCCCTTAAACAAGGAAGAATTCACGCCAATCACGTACAGTGTGAGCTCGTAACCGTCAGTACTTTTCGTTCTATTCTCAATCATATCTGACCGTTATCTGACTCTTTGTTGCAGTTTGAGAAGCGAGTCACAACAGAACGGCAGATTTAATTTTCTAGGGAAATTTAACGTAAAACTGGCAAGTGACCGAGATCTACAATTATACCAACGTAGGGTCAGGCATTATAATAAAAAGCCTTTAAAGTTAGTGGTCACTTACAACCTGCAAGAACCTCAAAACCAAATGCGAGTCACATCACTTTAACAATTGCGTACAAAAAACCACCAGAGCGCCCTATTTTGACGTTAATGACGTGAGGTTATCTGTTTTTAACGTTTTTGACGGGAAACGAGTTTGATTAATTCATCGATAAGGTGTTTTCTTACTCCTGCCAAAGGCCTACAGGCCACTCTTACCACTTCTCAGAAACAGCGATGAATCTGGAGCAACGAAGAAGAGGTAGGCCTTTAACCAGAGTGTGTATCTACTAACCAATTAGCGATAGATAACATTCAATCCATTAGTGAAATGAAAGCAAATAGTAAGGAACAGCTATGCTTGCCAATATAAAAAAAACAGCACTAGCAACAGCAATTATTGCAACTGCTACGACAGGTTTTGCATCAGTAGCAACAGCTGCAGAACGCAGCGAACTGACTATTCACCCGAAAGAGTACACTACCTTCGTACGTAACTTTAACCCGTACCTTGGTGCTACTAACCTTCATACTACAACTGACTTCCTATACGAGCCGCTAGTAGTATTTAACGAAATGCACGGTAACACTCCTGTGTTCCGTCTAGCTGAAAACTTCAAAATGTCAGATGATCTGATGAGCGTTGTTTTCGACATTCGTAAGGGTGTTAAATGGTCAGACGGAGAAACTTTCTCTGCTGATGATGTTGTTTTTTCTTTCAACCTTGTAAAAGAGAAGCCAGAGCTTGACCAATCTGGTATCAACTCTTGGGTAACTTCTGTAGAAAAACTAAACGACAACCAAGTTAAGTTCAACCTAACAGAAGCAAACTCAAACGTACCTTACGAGATTGCTAAAGTACCTGTAGTACCTAAGCACATCTGGAAAGACGTTAAAGATCCATCAACGTTTACCAATGAAAACCCGGTAGGTTCTGGTCCATTTACAGAAATCGATACGTTTACAGCGCAACTATACATCCAGTGTGCAAACCCGAACTACTGGGATGCAGGCAACCTAGACGTTGACTGTCTACGTGTTCCACAAATTGCTAACAACGACCAATTCCTAGGTAAAGTTGTAAACAGTGAAATGGACTGGACGTCTTCTTTCGTTCCAGATATCGACCGTACGTACGCGGCAGCTAGCCCTAAACACCACTACTGGTACCCGCCGGCAGGTACGCAAGCATTCGTTGTTAACTTCAAGCACCCAGATGCTGCGAAGCATGAAGCATTGAGCAACGTTGAATTCCGTCGTGCCTTCTCTATGGCGCTTGACCGTCAAACTATCATCGACATCGCATTCTACGGTGGCGGTACAGTGAACGACTTCGCATCTGGTCTTGGCTACGCGTTTGAAGCTTGGTCTGATGAAAAAACTCATGACAAGTACAAAGGCTTCAACACTTACAACGCTGAAGGCGCGAAGAAGCTTCTTGCTGACGCTGGCTTCAAAGATGTAAACAAAGATGGTTTTGTTGACACTCCATCAGGCAAGTCTTTCGAACTAATGATTCAATCGCCAAACGGCTGGACTGACTTCAACAACACAGTTCAACTAGCGGTAGAACAGCTAAACGAAATCGGTATTAAAGCAAAAGCTCGTACACCTGACTTCTCTGTTTACAACCAAGCAATGCTTGAAGGTACATACGACGTAGCATACACAAACTACTTCCACGGTGCGGATCCATACACGTACTGGAACAGTGCTTACAACTCATCACTACAATCTGGTGATGGTATGCCTCGTTTCGCAATGCACTTCTACAAAAACGACAAGCTAGATGGTCTTCTAAACAGCTTCTACAAAACAGCTGATAAGAACGAACAGCTAGATATTGCACACGGTATCCAGCAAATCATCGCTGCAGACCAAGTGACAATCCCTGTGATGTCTGGTGCTTACATGTACCAATACAACACAACTCGCTTCACTGGTTGGTGGAACGAAGAAAATCCAAAAGGCCGTCCAAACATTTGGGCTGGTATTCCAGAGCGTCTACTTCATGTACTGGACCTAAAACCAGTTCAATAAGTAATCGTTCAATCCTTGCGGCGTAACCTCTTACGCCGCTTATAAAAATCCCCACACTCTCAATTGAAAGTATGGCGCTAGTCGTCAGGGGATTTTTCGTTCCAAATTTCGCTAGGAGCGACCTGAATCCAGAAACAGGGAAACAATCTGGGTGAGTAAGGTGTGAGTTATGGGTTATTTTTTAAGACGTTTGTCATTTTATTTTGTCGCGCTATTAGTTGCTGCGACGTTAAACTTTATTATTCCAAGAGCAATGCCTGGTGACCCAGTTACCATGATGTTTGCGAACGCTTCTGTACAAGTTACTCCAGAGCGTATTGCTGCAATGAAAGAACTATTAGGCTTCGTTGATGGTGGCTACTTAGTTCAATACGTGGCGTACATGAAGAACATTCTTAGCTGGGAACTTGGTACATCAATTCAATTCTACCCACTTTCTGTAAACACACTGTTGGGTGGAGCATTCGGTTGGTCGCTTTTCTTAGCCGGCACCGCAGTTATTCTTTCTTTCTCGATTGGTTCAATCCTAGGTATTTTCGCAGCGTGGAAACGCGGCAGTAAGTACGATGCCTTCGTAACGCCAGGGATGCTGATTCTACAAGCCGTTCCTCAAGTTGTTATCGCGATGATTGCACTATTTACCTTTGCAATTGGCTTGAAGTGGTTCCCAACAGGGTATGCCTACACCGCTGGTACTATACCTGATTGGACAAGCTGGGCATTCATTAAAGATGTCGCTTACCACGCCTTCTTACCACTGTTCTGTGCTTCTGTTGTTCAAATTGGTGGCTTCCTAGTAAACATGCGTAACAACATGATCAACCTACTAGCCGAAGACTACATCACCATGGCGAAAGGCAAAGGCCTGAGCGAAAACCGAGTGGTATTCAACTACGCAGCTCGTAACGCGATGCTACCTAGTGTGACAGCCCTTTCAATGTCGCTAGGTATGGCAATCGGTGGTCAGTTAATTATCGAAATCATCTTTAACTACCCGGGTCTTGGCAGCGTACTTTTCAACGCAATTAACGCTCGTGACTACCAAGTACTGCAAGGTCAGCTGCTTATCATGACGCTATTCATGCTGTTCTTTAACCTAGTTGCAGACATGCTTTACGTTGTTCTTGACCCTCGTCTTCGTAAGGGTGGTAAATAATCATGAAAGACTTTCTAAAACTCATTTGGCGTAACCCGATGGCCCTAACAGGCGTCATCATCCTAAGTATTTTTATTCTTGGCGCGATTGCAGCTCCATTAATCACCAAACATGTACCAGACAAGCGTACAGGTAACCCACACGAATATCCTGGTTTCGTGGTGAAGTCTGCACAAACTAACCCTGATGGCTGGGTTGCTCAAAATCTAGCAGACGACCGTCGTACATTGATCATGTCTAAAAAGGCAGACCACGTACTAGGTACAACTCGTATGGGTCGTGACGTTTGGTCTCAAGTGGTATACGGCGCACGCGTATCTCTTGCTGTAGGTTTTGGTGCGGGTCTAACCGTATGTTTACTCGCAACTGTTATTGGTGTTTCTGCAGGTTACTTCGGTGGCCGTGTCGATGACGTTCTAACAGCCGCAATGAACATCATGCTGGTAATCCCTCAATACCCATTACTGTTCGTAGTAGCAGCCTTTATCGGTGAGGCAGGGCCACTCACCATAACCTTGGTTATCGGCTTTATGTCTTGGGCTTGGGGTGCCCGTGTTGTTCGCTCCCAAACCTTAGCACTGCGTGAAAAAGAGTTTGTAAAAGCCGCTGAAGTTTTGGGTGAATCTTCATTCCGCATCATCTTCGTAGAGATTCTGCCAAACCTTATCTCTATCGTTGGCGCAAGCTTCATCGGTTCGGTGATGTACGCAATCATGATGGAAGCAACCATCTCGTTCCTAGGTCTTGGTGACCCGAACACAATCAGCTGGGGCATCATGCTTTACAACGTTCAAACCTCTTCATCAATGCTGATTGGCGCTTGGTGGGAACTGCTGGCTCCTTGTATCGCACTGACACTACTTGTAACTGGCCTTGCTCTACTTAACTTCGCGGTCGATGAAATTGCTAACCCGCAACTGCGTTCTCACAAAGGCATGAAGCGTTGGAAGAAACTAGCAGCTCAAGACAAAGAAGAACGTGAACCAGAACTACCACCACAAAATGCACTTTGGAGCGGAGATAAATAATCATGTCTGAACCACTAATTTCTATCCGCAACTTATGCGTGGATTACATCACAGAGTCTGGCGATGTTCGTGCGTGTAACAACGTAAGTTTCGACATCGCTCCAGGTGAAGTCTTCGGCCTAGCTGGTGAATCTGGCTGTGGTAAATCAACGGTCGCTTTCTCTCTTATGCGTCTTCATAAGCCGCCCGCTTACATCAGTGGTGGTGAGGTTATCTTCAACGGTGAGAACATCCTTGAATACAGTGATGACCGTATGCAGTCGTTCCGTTGGAGTGAGATGTCGATGGTATTCCAGAGCGCGATGAACGCACTCAACCCAGTACTACCGATGGAAGAGCAGTTCTGTGACGTAATCATGCGTCACACCAACATGACTCGCGAGCAAGCTAAGCAGCGTGCTGAAGGTCTACTTGAAATCGTCGATATTCACCCGAGCCGATTGAGTGACTATCCTCACCAATTCTCTGGCGGCATGCGTCAGCGCTTGGTTATTGCTATCGCGTTAGCACTGAATCCAAAGCTGATCATTATGGATGAGCCGACAACCGCACTTGATGTGGTTGTGCAACGCGAAATCCTACAAAAGATCTATGCACTAAAAGAAGAATTTGGCTTCTCAATTCTGTTCATCACCCATGACTTGTCATTGATGGTCGAGTTCTCTGACCGCATCGGCATCATGTACTCAGGTGAGCTAATCGAAGTGGCTAACTCTCAAGATATTCTAGAAAACCCTTACCACCCTTACACCAAAGGGCTGGGAAATTCTTTCCCTCCACTGACAGGGCCAAAGACAAAGTTAGCAGGTATTCCGGGTAACCCTCTGAACCTGTTAGAGATCCCTGAAGGGTGTCGTTTCCAAGCTCGTTGTGACCGTGTACATGAAACCTGTACCAAGGTACCAACCAAGCTGCGTTCTATCGACCCGGGACATTTGTCTAACTGCCACCTGTACGGTGACCCAATAGTACAAAGGAAGCTATAGCTTGCACGCTAACTCAGCGTGAATAACGAACAAGGCGGCTCGACCACCTAAAAACAAGCAAAGCGAATAAGGATTCTGGAGACAATTATGAGCAAAGATTTCGGTCAATTATTGGTTGAAGGCAAGAATGTCGTAAAAGACTTCCCAATAAGCAGTACCACAATTCAAACCCCAATGATGCGTGCGATTAACGACGTGTCATTCAAAATGTACAAAAGCCGCGGCCTAGCAGTGGTTGGTGAGTCTGGTTCAGGCAAGTCAACAACCGCAAAAATGATCGCAAAAATGTACGCACCTTCAGGCGGCACGATCGAATACAAAGGTCGTGATATCCAAGAGATCTCAAGCAGAAAAGATCTTATGCACTACCGTGAAGGCGTGCAGATGGTATGGCAAGACCCGTTTGGTTCTTTGAACCCAACGCACAATATCTTCCACCACATTGCTCGACCGCTGTTGATCCACAAGAAAGTATCTCCGGGTAACAAGAAAGAGTTAGAAGAACGCGTTTACGATCTTTTGGAGCAAGTGGGCTTAATCCCACCAAAAGAGACGGCGCAAAAATACCCTCACCAACTCTCTGGTGGTCAGCGTCAACGTGTCAACCTAGCTCGTAACATCGCGGTAGGTGCAGAGGTCGTTCTAGCGGACGAACCAACCTCAATGTTAGATGTATCAATCCGTGCAGGTGTTTTGAACCTAATGGAAGAGATGAAGTTTGAGAAGCAAATGTCTCTGCTTTACATCACGCACGATATCGCAACCGCTCGTTATATCGCGGAAGACCTATCGGTAATGTACGTGGGACACATGGTGGAATGGGGGGATACCGATGACGTTATTGCTAACCCTCAGCACCCTTATACCCAGCTACTGGTTTCAGCGGTTCCAGATCCTAAGAAATCGATCCATGAACAACTTGCAGGCAACAAAGGTGAGATTCCTCTGTGGACACCAGTATCAGCAGGCTGCCCATTTGCAGGCCGATGTACTCACGCAATGGATAAGTGCAAAGAGCAGCTACCAGGGGTTACGCAGCTCGCTGATAACCACTTTGTGCGCTGTTACCTACACGAAAGCTAAGCAATAAAACCCAAGTTAGGGTCTTCGGACCCTAACTATTTATATCCAAAACATTCAAGTACCTAGCCAATAGAAACTAGGACTGTCGGAGAATATTGATGCTGTTATTGACCAACCATATTGGCTATGAGTCCACAGGCCCGAAGCAAGCTATCCTACAAACTAAGAAAGCTCGCCTATCAAGCACTACGGCTCTACTCGTCTGTGCTGACAACCATATGACTGTCGGAAATTTTGATGTGGTTAAACAAGGCCGCGTAGCAAATTGGCATCAAGGGCAATTCTTCACTATTGATTTCAGTTCAGTCACTGAATCTGGTCGCTACTACCTACGTTTTGACAACCTGCGTTCAGAAGTATTTGAGATTGGTAGCAACCTATTAATGAACCACACGTTTTCTGATGTGCTTCATTACTTTAAGTCACAACGCTGTGGCGGTATTTTCGACAAAAAAGATCGACAAGCACAAATTCTAGGTACCGACCGATACGTCGATGTCCACGGTGGATGGTATGACGCATCAGGTGATGTCAGTAAATATTTTAGCCACCTGTCTTATGGTAACTACCTAAACCCACAACAAATTCCGATGGTCGTTTGGAACATGCTAAAAAGCGTACGCTTGACTGGCCATAACCCAGACTTCCCGAAATTCTCCATGACTCGTCTAACGGAAGAGGCTCTGTTCGGTGCCGACTTCTTAGTGCGTATGCAAGACGCTGACGGATACTTCTATATGACGGTATTCGACAAATGGAGCAAAGATATCAACCAACGCGATATCTGCGCTTATGCGACTCAAGAAGGTCATAAATCAACGGACTTACAAGCGGGCTACCGACAAGGTGCAGGTGTTGCTATCGCAGCATTAGCCGCAGCTTCTGAGCTTGAAATCTCTGGCAGCTACTCGAGCCACACATACCTTGAAATGGCGGTTAAGGGTTACTGGCATCTAAAAGAGTACAACCTCCAGTATCTAAACGATGGTGAAGAGAACATCATCGATGAGTATTGCGCCCTACTCGCAGCCAATGAGCTGTATCGCGTAACACAAGACCAGCAATACCTATCAGAAGCAAGAACTTGGGCGACTCGTTTAATCTCTCGTCAGCAATCCGATGATTCATTTGAGCACTTCTGGTCGGCAAACTCTGATGGCTCTCGTCCATACTTTCACGCAGCTGAAGCCGGTCTTCCTGTGATTGCACTATGTGAATACATCGACAATGAAACCGATGCTGAATTAAAAGAACAGGCGCGCACAGTTGTTGAACAAGCTTGTCAGTTCGAAATCAACATCACCGACAAAGTCACCAACCCATTTGGCTATCCAAGACAATACGTTAAATCTGTCGATGGTGATAAACGTGATGCCTTCTTCGTCGCTCAACAGAACGAAACCGGTTACTGGTGGCAAGGCGAGAACGCACGCCTTGGCTCACTCGCAACCATGGCTTACCTAGTTCAACCGCACATTAAAGATAGCGAACTTCAAGATCGCTTAATCCAGCTTTCACAAAATAGCCTTGATTGGATCTTGGGCCTCAACCCATACCACATGTGCATGCTCGATGGTCATGGCCATAACAACCCAGACTACCTACCTCAGCTTGGGTTCTTCAATGCGAAAGGCGGTATCTGTAATGGCATCACAGCTGGTTTTGAAGATGAACAAGACATTGCGTTCAATCCACCAGCACAAAAAGATGACATGCTTCAAAACTGGCGCTGGGGTGAGCAATGGATCCCTCATGGTGCGTGGTTCTTATTAGCAACCGCTGCACAGTTCAACTTCTTAGCTCAGCGTAAGGAGAAATAATAATGACTCTTTACTACGTCGGTATTGATGGTGGTGGTACTTCTTGTCGTGCTCGTATTCGTGACGCTCAAGGCAAACTGATTGGTGAAGCGAAAAGTGGCAGTGGCAACATCCTTTTGGGTGTTGATGTTGCGATGAGCTCAATTATTGATGCCATCACAAAAGCGGCACAACAAGGGCAACTCAACTCAGACCATTTTTCAAATATGCATGTTGGCCTAGCGCTGGCTGGCGCTGAGCAAAAATCAGCATGGTTCGACTTCATGGCTCAACCACACCCTTTCGCAAGCATGACACTAAATACCGACGCTTATGGCGCTTGCATTGGTGCTCACAATGGCCAAGACGGCGCAATCATGATCGGTGGTACGGGTTCTTGCGGTATCTTCCTAAAAGACGGTGAGCAATATGTGGTTGGCGGTCGTGAATTTCCGATTTCAGATCAAGGCGGCGGCGCAGTCATGGGCTTACGTTTGATTCAACAAGTCTTGCTTGCAGAAGACGGTATTCGCAACAAAACCCCGCTGACTCTACATGTGATGAATCACTTTAATAATGATGTGGATGCCATTGTCGAATGGTCAAAAGGTGCTATTCCAAAGGATTACGGTCAATTCTCACCAGTTATTTTTCAACTCGCTAACGAAGGTGACGAACTGGCTATCGATATGCTCAAGCAAACCGCGGCTGATATCGAAATGTTTGTCTTAGCACTGCATCGAAATGGCGCTGACAAGGTGTGCTTAATGGGAAGTATCGCTGAGCGTATTCTCAACTGGCTATCACCACCAGTACAACAATGGATCGTTAAACCTCAATTCGACGCTATTGAAGGCGCATTGATGTTTGCCGGAAAACCACAACACAACTTGTATCAACAGGCTTAGCAGGGAAGTTATATGAATTATCGCATCGACTTAGCTGTTCTTTCTGAACAAAAAAATAACTGCCGATTTGGCCTTACGGTACATAACTTAAGTGACCTCGACGTAAAAGATTGGTCTCTGCACTTTGCATTTGATCGATTCATCCTTCCAGAAAGTTTATCGCAAGGTGAACTGACTCAAGTTGGAAGCTTTTGTTCGTTCAAACCAAGTTCGTCAGTGTTAAAGGCGAACAACCATTACTACCTTGAATTCAGCATTCAAAGCGCCCCATTCCGTTTTTATTCTGACGGTCTAAACGATGCCTTTATCCAAACGCATCACCAAGGCGAAACCTCGGTGCTGCCAGTCGCGATATCACCTATTGTTCTGGCGTCACCATACCGTGAACGCAATCAGATACCTGAAGTGAACGCTGCTGAGGTGGCATTAATTCCTCAGCCGAATCAGTTCGAACTTAAGCAAGGTAGCTTCGCGTTAAATAGTAAATGCAAAATTGAGGTTCAATCTCACCTTGCAGAGAAGGCCAGCGCTTGGTTACAACAAGAGTTACTGATTACGTTCGAGCTAGCGATTTCAACAGAACTCTCACCAGAAGCGAGCGGAGACATTCTACTTCGTAGCAACCCAACTTTAGATGAAGCCGAGTACAAGCTAACAATCACAACTCAACAAGTGGTCGTAGAATCAGGCAGTCAATCAGGCTTCACTCATGCAGTAGCTAGCTTAATCCAATTAGTTCAACAACAAAATGCTGAACGCTTCTCTGTGCCATGTTGCAAAATCGCCGACCAACCTCGTTTCAAATACCGCGGCATGATGTTGGACTGTGCACGTCACTTCCACTCGGTGGAGCAAGTGAAACGTTTAATCAACCAGTTGGCGCACTACAAATTCAACGTTTTTCATTGGCACCTAACCGATGATGAAGGTTGGAGGATCGAGATAAAGAGCCTACCTCAACTCACTGAAATCGGTGCTTGGCGAGGTCCTGACCATGCATTAGAGCCACAATATACCCATATTGCTGAAAACTACGGCGGCTTCTACACCCAGCAACAGATTCGCGAAGTGATTGAATACGCAGAACAACGCAGCATCACGGTTATCCCTGAGATCGATATCCCGGGACACTGCCGTGCAGCAATCAAATCACTGCCTGATATGTTGGTAGAGCAAGCAGACACTACTCAATACAAGAGCATTCAGCACTACAACGACAATGTGTTAAATCCAGGTTTACCGGGCACTTACCAGTTCTTAGATGCGGTTATTGAAGAAGTCGCAGAGCTATTCCCTAGCGAATTGATTCACATGGGCGCAGACGAAGTACCACCGGGCGTATGGACTAACAGCCCTGCAGCTCAAGCGCTGATGAAAGAACATCAATACCAAGACAGCAAAGATTTGCAAGGTCACCTATTCCGCTATGCCGAGAATAAGCTTAAGCAACTCGGCAAACGCATGGTGGGCTGGGAAGAAGCTCAGCACGGCGACAAGGTGAGCAAAGAGACCATCATCTATTCATGGCTCAGTGAAGAAGCGGCTGTGAACTGCGCTCGCCAAGGCTTTGATGTGGTATTGCAACCTGCACAATTTACCTATCTCGACATGACCCAAGATTATGCACCGGAAGAGCCGGGCGTAGATTGGGCTGCCGTTATCCCATTAGAACAAGCTTATACCTACGAAGCGCTTGCTGAGATATCCGACACCGACCCAATTCGTAAGCGGATCCGCGGAATTCAGTGTGCTCTATGGTGTGAGATCGTCACCAACCAAAAGCGTATGGATTACATGGTATTTCCAAGAATTAGCGCTTTAGCTGAAGGATGTTGGACACATAAAAACAACCGAAACTGGCTAGATTACCTGTCTCGCCTAAAGGGTCACTTGCCGCTACTCGACAGACTCAATGTTGACTATCGCAACCCTTGGAAAGCTCAATAAAACAAAACCAAAGCAACACTCACATCGAGCGCTTGCTAACTCAAATTAAGGTGCTCAGTCAGATAAGACTCAGCATCACTATTTAAAAATTAGCTGCATAGATGCAGTTTGTTAAAAAGGAAATGACAATGAAATACGGCTATTTCGATAACGACAATCGCGAATACGTCATCACTCGCCCTGATGTACCAGCACCTTGGACAAACTACCTAGGTACTGAAAAGTTTTGTACCGTGATTTCGCACAATGCGGGCGGTTACTCGTTCTACAATTCTCCGGAATACAACCGTGTTACTAAGTTCCGTCCAAACGGCACCTTTGACCGCCCAGGACACTATGTTTACCTGCGTGATGATGAGACGGGTGATTACTGGTCTATCTCTTGGCAACCAGTGGCAAAGAGCCTAGATGAAGCGAACTACGAAGTTCGTCACGGCCTGTCATACTCAAAATTCAAATGTGAATACAGCGGCATTACCGCAACCAAGACGCTATTCGTACCTAAGGGTGAAGATGCAGAAGTTTGGGACGTTATATTAAAGAACAACACTGACAAGCCACGTACTATCAGCACTTTCTCGTTTGTTGAGTTCTCTTTCAGCCATATTCAATCAGACAATCAAAACCATCAGATGTCTTTGTACTCTGCGGGCACGTCTTACCAAGAAGGTGTTCTGGAATACGACCTGTACTACAACACTAACGACTTTGAAGGCTTCTACTACCTAGCTTCAACTTTCTCACCAGACAGCTACGATGGCCAACGTGATAACTTCCTTGGTATGTACCGTGATGAAGCAAATCCAATTGCGGTTGAAAACGGTAAGTGTTCTAACAGCGCTCAAACTTGTTACAACCATTGTGGTTCTCTGCACAAGCAATTTACGATTCAACCCGGTGAAGAAGTTCGCTTTGCGTATGTACTCGGTATCGGTAAAGGCAACGGTGAACGCCTACGTGAGAAGTACCAAGACACAGCAAACGTAGACGCCGCTTTCCAAGGCATCAAAGATCACTGGGACGAGCGTTGCAACAAATTCCAAGTTAAGTCGCCAAACGAAGGCTTAGACACAATGATCAACACGTGGACGCTATACCAAGCGGAAACCTGTGTGGTTTGGTCACGCTTTGCATCATTCATCGAAGTTGGCGGTCGTACTGGTCTTGGTTACCGTGATACGGCTCAAGATGCTATTTCAGTACCCCATGCCAACCCACAAATGACCAAGAAACGTATTATCGACCTGCTTCGCGGCCAAGTGAAAGCGGGCTACGGTCTACACTTGTTCGATCCTGACTGGTTCGATCCAGAGAAAGCCGACGTTGAGCCTTCAAAATCACCAACTGTTGTTCCAACACCGTCAGATGACGACAAGATCCACGGCATTGAAGACACATGTTCTGATGACCACCTATGGATCGTTCCGACCATTATCAAATACGTAATGGAAACCGGTGAGCACGACTTCTTCGATGAAGTGATTCCATACGCAGACGGTGGCGAGGCGACAGTTTATGAACACATGAAAGCGGCACTGAACTTCTCTGCTGAATACGTGGGTCAAACGGGTATCTGTAAAGGTCTTCGAGCTGACTGGAATGACTGTTTGAACCTAGGTGGTGGTGAATCTTCAATGGTTTCATTCCTACACTTCTGGGCGCTACAAGAATTCCTAGATCTTGCTAAGTTCCGTAATAACGATGCTGATGTTGCGAAATACACTGAAATGGCTGCTAACGTTCGCGAGGCGTGTGAAACGCACCTTTGGGATGACGAGGGTGGCTGGTACATCCGTGGTCTGACTAAAAATGGCGACAAGATCGGTACCGCTCAACAAGCTGAAGGTCGTGTGCACCTTGAGTCAAACACGCTCGCGGTTTTATCTGGTGCTGTTTCTCAAGAACGTGGCGAGAAAGCGATGGACGCTGTTGATGAGAACCTTTTCTCTGAATACGGCCTACACCTAAACTCTCCTTCATTCGCAACACCAAACGATGATATCGGCTTCGTAACTCGCGTTTACCAAGGTGTAAAAGAGAACGGTGCAATCTTCTCTCACCCTAACCCATGGGCTTGGGTAGCAGAAGCGAAACTAGGTCGTGGTGACCGTGCTATGAAATTCTACGACGCACTGAACCCGTACAACCAAAACGACATGATTGAAACACGTTACGCAGAACCATACTCGTACGTGCAGTTCATCATGGGTAAAGACCACCAAGACCACGGCCGTGCAAACCACCCTTGGTTAACGGGTACTTCTGGTTGGGCTTACTTCGCGGTAACTAACTTCATTCTTGGTGTTCGTACCGGCTTTGAAGGCCTAACGGTTGATCCATGTATCCCGACTGATTGGCCAGAGTTCGAGGTTACTCGCCAATGGCGTGGCGCAACTTACAACATCACGGTGCAAAACCCGAATGCAGTAAGCAAAGGCGTTGCTTCTATCACTATCAATGGTGAGTCAGTTGAAGGTGCAATCCCAGTACAAGCAGAAGGCAGCGTGAACGACGTTGTCGTTGTTCTAGGCTAGTCACTCAATTTAACGAACAGCTCTTGTCTCAAGTCTTTACAGGCTTGAGACAATGAGACTAAAAGGATTTTCTAATGATTAAATTTGGTACAGGTGGCTGGCGCGCTTTCATTGGTGAAGAGTTCACCAGAGAGAACGTTCGCTTAGTAGCGCAAGCGCTCGCTAACATCATTAACAACGAAGATGCAGCCAAGAATGGTTTTGTGATCGGTTATGACCGTCGTTTCCTTTCAGATAAAGCGGCATGTTGGTTTGCAGAAGTACTTGCAGCGAATAACATCAAAGTAAGCTTCATTGATAAATTCGTTCCAACACCTATCGTGATGTTCCAAGCAAAAGAGATGGGGTGTACCTACTCAGCGTGTATTACCGCTTCTCACAACCCAGCAGACTACAACGGTATCAAGGTGTTCATTGAAGGTGGTCGTGATGCTGACGAGATCATCACCGAGAAGATCGAACAGCAAATCGCAACCCTAACTAACGAAGACGTTATCCGTGTCGATTTCGAACAAGCGTTAAATGACAAAGAGATCGAGATCATCAATCCGATGAACGACTTTGTGGATTCGATCATCAACTTTATTGATATCGATTCGATCAAGAAAGCCAACCTACGCGTACTGATTGATCCTATGTTTGGTGTAGCAAAAAATGCTCTACAAACGGTTCTGATCAACGGTCGCTGTGATGTCGACGTAATCAACGATGGTAAAAACCCAGATTTTGGTGGCTTGATGCCATCGCCAAATGCCGCAACGCTGTATCGCTTGAAGCACTTAGTAGCCGCTGAAGGTTATGACATCGGTATCGGTACCGATGGCGATGCCGACCGCTTAGGCATTATAGATGAGAAAGGTCACTTCATTCATCCTAACGAAGTGTTATTGCTGCTTTACTACTACTTACTGGAATACAAAGGTTGGAAGGGCTCTGTCGTGCGTAACATCGCAACCACACACCTGCTAGATAAAGTGGCGGCTGATCACGGCGAGAAGAGCTTTGAGGTTCCGGTAGGCTTTAAACATATCAGCTCGCAAATGGAAGCCGATGACTCACTGATTGGTGGAGAAAGCTCAGGTGGTTTAACCATTCGTGGTCACATCAAAGGTAAAGACGGCGTATTTGCTTCTAGCTTGCTGGTTGAAATGATCAGCGTGACGGGCAAAAAGCTGTCTGAACTGCTTGATGAGATCTATTCCAAATACGGCTATGCCTACACCGCTGAAGGCGACTGCAAGTTTAAGCCTTCAGAGAAAGAAGCACTCTACACTAAGATCTACGTAGAGAAACAACTGCCTGAATTTGAGTACGAAATTGAAAAAGTCAACTATGAAGATGGTGCTAAGGTGTACTTCAAGAATGGCGGCTGGGTGATTGCTCGCTTCTCAGGAACAGAGCCGTTACTACGAATCTTCGCAGAAATGGAAGATAAAGAGACAGCAGAACGTGTTCTTCAGAAAGTGAAAGACTTCCTCTCTCTATAGGCCTATAGAGTGCAGCAGTTTTGGATGGGGTTTAACAAATCACTGCCTTGTTAAAGCCTATAGGTGAAGAACTCTTGCCCAGTACTTTAATTAAAGTGCTGGGCTTTTTTATAGCGAACTTCTATTACTTAGCCGAGTAAGATTTACTGAGTCTAGCTAGCGACTAAACTGAGTTAGAACGCAAGCACGCCTTTGGTGTCTACTTTCACAGTTACTGGCATACCGACTTCAAGCGCTTCAGAAGAGGTCGATAATAACTTCTGACCATGCGCTTCGATTACATAACGACAGTGATCACCCATAAATTGCTGTTCTAGCACCGAAATAGCACTATCTTGCTCGTAACTTGCTTGGATATGCTGGGGCCTTAGCAGAAGCTCACATGTATTGCCGAACTCAATCTCCGTTTGCGGTTTGGCTTCAACCATACCCAAACTGGTTTCAAATTCATGCTCCGAAATACGCTGTGCCTTTAAGTAGCTACCGCCACCCAAGAAATCAGCAACGAACTTACTCGAAGGGTGGAAATACAACTCAGATGCCGAACCATACTGTTCAATCACACCATGGTTCATCACAGCCATCTTATCTGCAAAAGCAAATGCCTCTTCGCGACTGTGAGTTACGAAGATAGCTGTAACACCCTGCTTCTTAAAAATCTTGCGAATCTGAGAAATCAGCTCATGACGAACCTGAGTATCGATGTTTGAGAATGGTTCATCTAACAGTAGCAAGTCTGGCTTGTACGCCAAAGAACGAGCAATAGCGACACGCTGCTGTTGACCACCTGAAAGTTGATGTGGGTAGCGGTCACCGAACTCACCTAAGTGAACCAGCTCCAGCATCTCTTGAACTTTGTCTTTCTTTTGCTGCTCTGAGAGTTCTTTTAGTCCAAAGCCAACGTTCTGGTTGACCGTCAAGTGCGGGAACAGAGCGTAGTCTTGGAAAATCATACCGATATTTCGTTGCTCCGGTGGCAACCAATTATCGCCATCATCGATGGTTTGACAGTTTAAACTCATTACGCCACTACTCAATGGAAGCAGGCCAGCAATCGCCTTCAGTAAGGTGGTTTTCCCGCAACCACTTGCACCAAGAAGACAAACAATTTCACCATGCTCAACTTCTAACGAGAGCGCTTCCAAGATGGTTTGCGACTCATACTTACAAGTCAGATCTTTAATTGATAATGCACAACTCATTAGTGTTTCTGCTCCAAAGAACGGTTTACGATGATCAGAGGAATTAAACCTACTAACACCAGTAATACAGCAGGCATCGCCGCCAATTCGAGGTGCTCATCTGAGGCATAGTTATAAACATAGGTCGCTAATGTTTCGAAGTTGAAAGGACGCAGCAGCAATGCCGCATTTAGCTCTTTCATTGATTCGATAAACACCAGTAAACCGGCGATCAGCGCGCCGCGTTTAATCAAAGGTAAATGAACACGACGTAACATCTGGTTGGTATTGCAACCCATGGTTTTAGAAGCCATATCCAATGAAGGAGATACTTTACTCAAGCTACTTTCAATACTGCCAATCGCCACTGCAGAAAAACGCACCACCATTGCAAAGATAAGCGCAAACATGGAACCAGAGAAAATCAGCCCCGGACGTCCCCACTCCATCACTTTGGCAATATCATTGACTAAGTGATCCATGAACAACACAGGCACCATCACACCAATCGCCAACACAGTGCCTGGAACAGCATAGCCCATCGAAGCAATACGCATGTAAGCCTGATTTTTCTTACTCGGGCTGACACGTTGATTAAAGTTCACAATCATCGCAATGATAACGCCAATAATCGCCGCGATTACTGACACATAAAGACTGTTAACAGCATACTCTCTGAATTCAGGCGTCCAACTTTGTGCAAAGTATTTGTAGGCATAGATCATCAACTGACCCAGAGGGAATAAGAATGCAACGCACACTAATCCCCAGCACCAAAACAGTGCCAACCACTTCTTCCAACCGGATAGGTCGTAACGAAAGTCTTCACGACTGCTGAATTGATTCTGGAACAGTTTCTGTTTACGACGACTGTAGCGCTCTGAACTCAACAGCAAGATCACGATAACTAGCATAATTGCCGATATTTTCGCAGCAGCCGTTAAACTTGAATAACCTAACCAGGTATCGTAAACCGCTGTCGTTAAAGTGTTGACTGCAAAGTAACTCACGGTACCAAAATCACCGATAGTTTCCATCGCAACAAGCGATAGACCTACCGCCATTGATGGGCGAACAAGTGGCAACGAGATACGACGAAAGCTTTCCCAAGGTGAGCATTTTAGCAACCGAGCGGATTGCAGTAAGGAGACGTTTTGCTCCATAAATGCGGCGCGGCACAGCAAGTAAACATAAGGATAGAGAACGAGAGACAGAACAATAATAGCACCAGATAAGGTTCTAATATCCGGGAACCAATACTCACCGGGTCCCCACCCAGTAAGATCTCGCAGTAGAACTTGAACAGGCCCAGCAAAGTCGAACCAATCGGTGAATATATACCCAACAATATAGCCTGGCATTGCTAATGGCAGTACTAGCGCCCATTGCAAAACCCGCTCTCCCGGAACACGGCACATTGCCATAATCCAAGCAGACGGAATACCAAAAACCAAAGACAGGAATAAGGTTCCCATGACTAAAACCACCGTATTGTAAGCATAGGTGGGCATTACTGTGGACATCAGATGAGAAAATAGCTCATCTGTTTCTCCAACAGCCGTCGTAAAAATCGCTAAGATCGGTAAAACCAGTAATACAGCAATAATGCCGCTACTGGTGTTCCATAAATAATTCTTTTCTTTCATCGCCTAACTACAAAGAGGCTTAATGAAACACAAATGCATTTGCAAATACATCTCATGTCCTTTTAATGGTGGGGTTATTTATACCCATATACTGTAATGACTTCAAGGTGAGATGCTAATAACTCAAGGGATCGACGGCGAGCTTTGTATCAAAAAGTGATTTTCCAAAACAAACAACCCCAAGTGACCGAAAATGGCGACTTGAGGTTGTCATTTTACTTGGGCCGAAGCCTACAGTAATAAATTAAAGATCGAACTTAACTTCGTCTAATAGTTTAATTGCTGCTGCGTGGTGGTCAGCAATTTGGTCTAGAGAAATTGTATCTGCTTTGAATTCACCCCATGAAGCAACAAGCTCAGAAGGTTTAACATCAGCTTTCACTGGGTATTCATAGTTCACTTCTGCATACATGCTTTGTGCTGTGTTACCCGATAGGAATTCCATTAGCTTAACGGCATTCTCTTCGTTTGGAGAGTATTTAGCCATTGCCATACCAGAGATATTCACGTGTGTACCCGTTGTCTCTTGGTTAGGGAAGTTAATGTAAACAGCGTCAGCCCAAGCTTTTTGCTCTTTATCGTTAACCATCTTGCCTAGGTAGTAGCTGTTACCAAGAGCAACATCACATAGGCCTTCTTTAATCGCTTTAACTTGTGCACGATCGTTACCTTGAGGCTTGCGTGCTAGGTTAGCTTTTACGCCTTCTAGCCACTCTTTCGTTTCAGCTTCACCTTTGTGAGCGATCATCGAAGATACTAGAGAAACATTGTATGGGTGCTTACCGCTACGCGTACAGATCTTACCTTTAAATTCAGGCTTAGTTAGATCTTCGTAAGTAAACTCCTCACCTAGACGACCAACACGGTCACGAGAAGAGTAAACGCTACGTGTACGTGTTGTTAGAGCGAACCACTCATTGTTTGTATCTTGGTATTGAGCAGGAATATTCTTTTCAAGAACTTCGCTTTCAACAGACTGAACTAAACCTTGTTTAGTTAGCTCAGATAGACGACTGATGTCTACAGTTAACACTACGTCTGCAGGGCTGTATTCGCCTTCTTGAGCTAACTTTTCTGCTAAACCTTTTTTAGCAAACTTAACGTTTACTTTAATGCCAGTCTCTTTTGTGAATTCCTTGAACATTGGTTCAACTAGGAAAGGTTGACGGTAAGAGTATACGTTTACTTCTTCCGCAGCCATTGCTGTCGGGGCAATTACACCACACGCTAGAGCTGAAAGTGTTAGCAGTTTCTTCATTGTAAAATCCTTTATATCGAAATGATAATGTCTATCAGTTGCGTTATTATATTCATCATTAACATAATTACAATGACGACCAACAAAAAATCCGTCTACTCAGACCATTCAAACTCTCACTTTTGTAACAAACCATTTCAACTTTGTGTCTTGTCGTTCCTCTTAAACAATGAGCCTAACTTCAACGTTCGTGTTTATATATTGTGCAACCGTAAATACAACAAAGCCCCGCAACAAGAGGTGCGGGGCTTTCTTTGTCCAACCTAACCCATTCAGATTAGGCGACGACTGTTGATTATTTTACTGATACAAACTCAGGGTAAGCGCCGACACCACAATCGTGCATGTCCATACCTTCAAGTTCTTCATCTTCCGTTACTCGGATACCGATTGTTGCTTTAAGCACCGCCCATACTGCTAGGCTAGCACCGAATACCCATGCAAAGATGACTGCTGCACCCATTAGCTGAGCACCAAACGTTGCATCAGCGTTGCTTAGTGGCACAGCCATTAGACCGAAGAAACCACATACACCGTGTACAGAGATAGCACCTACTGGATCATCAATCTTAGCTTTATCTAGAGCGATGATGCTGAATACAACCAATGCACCAGATACCGAACCAATCGCTACAGCAAATAGAGGTGATGGTGATAGAGGGTCTGCAGTGATTGCTACTAGGCCAGCTAACGCGCCGTTAAGAATCATTGTTAGGTCTGCTTTACCCCAAGTTGTTTTACATACTAGTAGTGCTGCAATTGCGCCTGCTGCTGCTGCTGCGTTGGTGTTAAGGAAGATTTGACCTACTGCTGTTGCGTTCTCAAAATCCGAAACCATCAGTTGAGAACCGCCGTTGAAACCGAACCAACCGAACCAAAGGATAAATGTACCTAGCGTTGCAAGTGGCATGTTTGAACCAGGAATCGGGTAGATTTCACCGTTCTTACCGTATTTACCTTTACGAGCACCGAGTAGTAGAACACCAGCTAACGCTGCTGCTGCACCAGCCATGTGTACGATACCTGAACCTGCGAAGTCACTGAAACCCGCTTCTGATAGGAAACCACCGCCCCAAGTCCAATAACCTTCAACAGGGTAAATGAACGCTGTTAGTACTACAGAGAAGATTAGGAATGACCAAAGCTTCATACGCTCAGCAACCGCACCAGATACTACAGACATTGCTGTTGCAACGAATACTACCTGGAAGAAGAAGTCTGATTCTAGAGAGTGGTCTGCGCCTTCACCTTGTGTACCAATTAGAGTACCAAATGATGGCAACCAACCGCCTTCACCGTTGTCGACATACATGATGTTGTAACCAACCACTAAGAAAGCAGTACAAGCAATTGCGTACAAACAGATGTTCTTAGTTAAAATTTCTGTGGTGTTCTTTGAACGAACTAGGCCAGCTTCTAACATCGCGAAGCCTGCTGCCATCCACATTACCAACGCACCTGAAATGAGGAAGAAAAAAGTGTCTAGTGCGTAACGTAGTTCCGTTACTGTTGTTGTAAGTTCCATATTAAAGTCTCCAGTCCTTGTAATTCTTTAAAGTGCTTCAGCATCCATTTCACCAGTACGAATTCGTACGGCTTGGCTTAGGTCATACACAAAAATTTTGCCGTCGCCGATTTTTCCGGTGTGTGCCGCTTGGCTAATCGCTTCAACAACTCGGTCAACATTCTCAGCTTGGGTAGCAATCTCTAGCTTCACCTTTGGTAGGAAATCCACTTGGTACTCTGCACCACGATACAATTCAGTATGTCCCTTCTGACGACCAAAGCCTTTCACTTCAGAAACAGTCATACCTTCAATACCCACATCAGAGAGCGCTTCGCGTACATCGTCTAATTTGAATGGCTTAACAATGGCATTTATTAATTTCATATTCGTTCCTTAAATTCTTACTTAATCCGTTAATTCTCTTATTACAATCCAAGTAGCGTGCCAAAAAGTTAAGTGCTTGATTTTAAATAAGATGAAGATAATAAGGTCGTAATAACGAAAAAGGCCGCACCAACATGGTGCAGCCTTTTCACTATCTTAATGCGCGATGCTCTTATTGCTCCAGTTTTGGGCAACGGAGCCTTCAAAGCTCTGAATGACTAACAAATAGGTCTTAGGACTAGTAACCTAAAAAATCCATCCAGCGTTCGATGAGCAGTTCGAAATCGTCGATTCCACAGCTTGCTTGGCTTTCACAGTTATAGAAGTCGAACTCACTGCCCTCTTCCATCTCTTGCTCATGCGCTAACACGTTTTCTTGAATCGTTACTTCGTCTTCATTAATCGCAAGGCTAATCTCTTTGCCAAGCAACGTCACTTCATTGCTCAAGTTCTGTCGAGATTGCTCAATCAACGCCATCACATGATCTAATTTTTGCTTATCTTTACCGATCTCTTCTTGAAGCCAACGGCCAACAATCTCATGGCCCATGCTGCATTTCACATAGTATTCACCCATTAGAGTGTTTCTAGTAAATTCAAACTCCATAACTCAACCTATACTGCATTAATACTCAAGCGATACTATTTCTGAGTATACCATTGTCTTGTCAGAAACGAGCGTATTGACGAATTTATCGTTACGATCCAACCTACACAGTCAATGAAGAGGAGGGCTCTATGCAGTTGAACGAAATGATTGCCAAACAAATTGTCGAACGAACCATGAAGATCATCCCACACTCGATTAATGTGATGGATAATAAAGGTCGCATTATTGGATCCAGTGATCCTACTCGCTTATACCAAAAACATGAAGGAGCGGTACTTGCCATCACCGAATCACGAGTCGTTAATATTGACGAAGCCACTGCCGAAAACCTAAAAGGGGTTAAGCCTGGAGTTAATTTACCGATTCTATTTCAGGATAATGTCATTGGGGCGATTGGGGTTTCTGGGACACTGCAGCAAGTTCATCATTTTGGTGAGCTGGTGAAGATGACCGCTGAGCTTATTGTTGAACAAGCTGTACTTATGTCTCAAGTAGAATGGAATAAGAGGCATCGTGAAGAATTGGTATTGCAATTAATCCGAGGTAGCACGCTTAATGACATGCAACTGCAATCCATCGCACAGCGTCTGGATCTCGACCTTGCACAACCGCGGATTGCCGCCATCGTCAAGGTGTTACCGATAGGAGACACTGCGCCTTCATTGGAAAACTTACAGCAATTAGTACATTTACTTGAATATCCCGAGCGCGATAATTTAGTCGGTATCTTGTCTGTTTCACAAAACGAAGTGGTGGTACTCAAGCCTATAACCCTGATAGGGAACAGCTGGTCCAAGGATGCAGAAGCCAAGCGCGTGAAATTGCTACTCAAAAGAATAAAGAAAGAAGCTAAGTTTCAAATCAAGATTGCGCTTGGGGATTACTTTACCGGACTTTCTGGTTTAGCACGCTCATATGATACCGCTGAGCTCACTATGCGCAGTGTCGGTAACCGCCCCGGAGACATGTTTTTCTATCAAGACTATCGACTGCCGGCCATTATGAGTAGCCTGTTACAAGATCCATGGATTCGTGAGCAACTGGAGCAGTCTTACCTACATCTTCAACAACAGGACAGTAAAGGGATACTGATCAAAACTTTGAAGACATATTTAAAGCAGAACTGTGATTCAGCTCTCACCTGTAACGAACTACATATCCATCGCAATACGCTACGCTATCGAACAGACAAGATAAACCAAATAACATCATTAAATATCAACAATATAGACGATCTATTTCAACTCTACATTGCAATAAATCTATTCCACTGGTCGAGCTAAAAAAAGTGCAACTGCACAATTTAAAAGGACCGATTTGAGCACTTATTTGTAGAGAATGACAAAGACTTACCAACCCTATATCTTTATATTTGCCGAAAATGACACATCGTTATCTGGGAAATAGAACATGATTGAAGTTTCAACTCTTGGCGCACTTTCAGCATTGATTGTTGCTATCGCGCTCATTCTTAAAAAAGTGCCACCCACCTACGGCATGATCATCGGTGCTTTGGTTGGCGGCGTGGTTGGCGGCGTTTCTCTCACCGAAACCGTTGAGTTAATGATAGGTGGTGCCCAAGGGATCGTCACTTCAGTGATGCGAATTCTCGCCGCTGGTGTGTTGGCCGGCGTACTAATTGAATCAGGGGCGGCTACCTCGATTGCAGAATCCATCATCAAAAAAGTAGGCGAAACTCGCGCCTTACTTGCTCTTGCCATTGCGACCATGATTTTAACCGCTGTTGGCGTTTTCGTTGATGTGGCCGTTATCACGGTTTCTCCTATTGCACTGGCTATTGCTCGCCGCGCAGACCTTTCTAAAACCGCGATCCTTTTGGCGATGGTGGGCGGCGGTAAAGCAGGTAATGTCATGTCGCCTAACCCAAATGCCATTGCGGCGGCTGATGCGTTCAATGTTCCGTTAACCTCTGTGATGGCTGCAGGCGTGATTCCGGGTCTATTTGGGCTGCTTTTCGCCTACTTCTTGGCAAAGCGCCTCGTCAATAAAGGTTCAAAAGTAGCGGAAAGTGAAGTGGTCAAAGCGGATCAAAGTTCACTGCCAAGCTTTTCTTCTTCAATCGTTGCACCGTTAGTGGCTATTGCCCTACTCGCGCTGCGACCACTCGCTGATATCAATGTTGATCCTCTAATTGCATTACCCTTGGGTGGATTGCTGGGTGCACTGGCTATGGGTCGCTTCAAACAAGCCAATAGCTTTGCGGTTTCAGGCTTGTCACGTATGGCACCGGTTGCTGTAATGCTACTGGGCACAGGAACCATTGCAGGCATCATTGCTAACTCAGGACTAAAAGCTGATCTGATTGAAGTGCTGACGATGTCTGGGCTGCCTTCTTACTTACTTGCTCCGTTTTCTGGCGCACTGATGGCACTATCAACCGCATCGACAACTGCCGGAACAGTAGTGGCATCGAATGTATTTGCCAGCACCATTCTTGAGCTAGGTGTTCCAGCTCTCGCAGGCGCAGCAATGATCCACTCTGGTGCGACAGTACTTGACCATATGCCACATGGTAGCTTCTTCCATGCCACGGGTGGTGCGGTACATATGAGTATTCATGAACGTCTAAAACTCATCCCTTATGAGTCAGCGGTCGGTCTTGTTATCGCCTTCGTCTCAGTAATGATCTTCGGTGTATTTGGTCTGTTTGTTTAAGTTTAAAGGTATCAAAATGAAAATTGTAATTGCTCCTGACTCATATAAAGAAAGCCTATCAGCAATGGGCGTTGCTCAAGCGATTGAAGATGGCTTTAAACAGCTAATACCAAACGCCGAATACGTAAAATTACCAATGGCTGATGGTGGTGAAGGCACAGTACAATCTCTGGTGGATGCGACCAATGGCTCTATCATCCAACATCCAGTGATTGGTCCATTAGGTGAAATTGTCGAAGGCTTCTACGGTATGTTCGGTGACGGTAAAACTGCCATTATTGAAATGGCGGCCGCTTCCGGCCTAGATTTAGTCTCTCCAGAACAACGTAATCCACTAAAAACCACTACCTATGGTACGGGTGAGTTGATCAAAGCCGTATTAGATAAAGGTGTTGAGCATATTATTATTGGCATTGGTGGTAGTGCGACCAATGATGGTGGCTTAGGAATGGCTCAAGCGCTAGGCATTCGTATGCTAGATGCAGAGGGTCACGAGCTGGTGTTTGGTGGTGGTGAACTGTCAAAACTGACAACCATTGATCTCACCAACCTCGACCCACGCCTACAAAACGTACGCTTAGAGGTCGCTTGTGATGTCGATAATCCATTATGCGGACCAAAAGGGGCATCACAGGTATTCGGTCCGCAAAAAGGCGCAACACCAGAAATGGTTGAGCTGTTAGATGCTAACCTTGCTCATTATGCCAGTATCATGAAAAACCAGTTAGGCGTCGATGTCATTGATCTCCCTGGTGCTGGCGCGGCAGGCGGTCTAGGCGCGGCACTTGTTGGCCTGTTAAATGCGGAGCTTCGCCCTGGTATTAACATCGTAATGGACGCCGTCAATTTAGATGAAATAGTCTCAGATGCTGATCTTGTGATTACAGGAGAGGGGCGCATTGATAGCCAAACCATTCATGGCAAAACACCGATTGGTGTCGCTCGCACAGCCAAAAAACATAAACTGCCTGTCATCGGTATTGCCGGCTGTCTAGCCAGTGATTGTGGTGTGGTTCATGAGCATGGTATCGACGCGGTATTTGCGGTAGTGAACCGTTCAGTAGACTTGCCGACAGCTTTGGCTGAAGCGGCTGAAAATATTGAACTTACTGCTCGCAATGTTGCAGCAATGTATACGATTAAGCACTAATCGAGCTCTCTGTAAGCTAAAAGCAATTTTCGCTGTATGCTAAAAGCAATTAAGGCCGCTATTCACAGCGGCCTTAATTATATTTACAACAAAATCAGACGTTACGCAGGCTCTTGGAAGATAACCGTGTCTGCTTTTTCCGTGTACTGACCCATTTTATGGAAGTTCAGGTAACGGTATGTATCAGCAGCGGTTGCATTAATCTTCTCAGCGTACTCTAAGTACTCTTCTTTCGTTGGGATGCGACCTAGAATCGCGCCAACAGCAGAAAGCTCAGCAGAAGCCAGATAAACGTTCGCGCCATTACCTAAGCGGTTCGGGAAGTTACGCGTTGACGTCGACATAACCGTCGAAGCATCAGCAACACGAGCTTGGTTACCCATACATAGTGAACAGCCAGGAGTTTCGATACGTACCCCAGCACGACCGAAGATGCCGTAGTAGCCTTCTTCTGTCAGTTGGTCTTTATCCATCTTCGTTGGCGGAGCCACCCATAGGCGAGTATTTAGCGAGCCGTTAAACTCTTCTAGCATCTTACCTGCAGCACGGAAGTGACCTATGTTCGTCATACAAGAACCGATGAACACTTCTTGAATCTCAGTACCTTGAACGTCCGAAAGAAGACGAGCATCATCTGGATCGTTTGGTGCACATAGGATTGGTTGATCGATGTCAGCAAGATCAATCTCGATAACGTGCGCGTATTCCGCATCTGAATCAGCAGATAGCAACTCAGGGTTCTCTAGCCACTCTTCCATTGCTGTAATACGACGCTCAATCGTACGAACATCACCGTAACCTTCAGCGATCATCCACTTCAGCATCACGATGTTCGAGTTCAAGTACTCAGAGATAGACTCTTCAGAAAGCTTAACGGTACAACCTGCAGCAGAACGCTCAGCAGATGCATCAGAAAGCTCAAATGCTTGCTCAACAGATAAGTGCTCAACACCTTCAATTTCTAGTACACGACCAGAGAATTCGTTGATCTTACCGGCTTTCTCTACCGTTAGTAGGCCTTGCTTGATGCCGTAAAGAGGAATGGCATGTACTAGGTCACGTAGCGTGATACCCGGTTGCATTTCACCTTTAAAGCGAACCAAGATAGATTCAGGCATATCAAGAGGCATAACGCCTGTTGCTGCAGCAAATGCTACCAAGCCAGAACCCGCAGGGAATGAAATACCTAGAGGGAAACGAGTATGCGAGTCACCACCTGTACCTACAGTATCAGGAAGAAGCATACGGTTTAGCCATGAGTGGATAACGCCATCACCCGGACGAAGTGAAACACCCGCACGATTCATGATGAAATCAGGTAGCGTATGGTGAGTGTTTACATCGACTGGTTTAGGGTATGCCGATGTGTGACAGAAAGACTGCATTACAAGGTCTGCAGAGAAACCAAGACACGCCAGATCTTTAAGCTCATCACGAGTCATAGGACCGGTCGTATCTTGAGAACCGACTGTCGTCATTTTAGGTTCACAGTACTGACCAGCACGAACACCTTCAACGCCACATGCTTTACCAACCATCTTCTGAGCTAGCGTGTAGCCTTTATCAGATGCAGATGGATCGATTGGTTTAGCAAACAGATCCGTTTCAGCTAGACCTAGAGCGTCACGAGCACGACCCGTTAGACCACGACCGATGATCAGTGGAATACGGCCACCAGCACGCACTTCATCAAGAAGTACTTTGCTTAGCTCAAAGTTTGAAATCACAGAACCGTTCTTGTGAACAACACCTTCGTACGGGTAGATATCAATGATATCGCCCATGTTCATGTCTTGTACGTTCAGTTCAATGGGTAGTGCGCCTGAATCTTCCATTGTGTTGTAGAAGATTGGTGCAATTTTACCACCAAGACAAACACCGCCAGTACGCTTGTTTGGTACGAATGGGATATCTTCACCCATGAACCAAAGTACTGAGTTTGTTGCCGATTTACGTGAAGAACCTGTACCAACAACATCACCAACGTAAGCCAGTGGAATGCCATCTTTTTGCATTTCTTCAATTTGTTTGATTGGACCAACGCTACCCTGTTCATCAGGAGTAATGCCATCACGTTCCATCTTCAGCATCGCTTTCGCGTGTACTGGGATGTCAGGACGTGACCATGCATCAGGCGCTGGAGATAGGTCATCGGTGTTCGTTTCACCAGTGACTTTAAATACTTTTACTGTGATTTTTTCTGCTACTTTATCTTTCGCTGTAAACCATTCAGCATCAGCCCAAGATTGAAGTACTTGTTGTGCAGCAGCATTGCCAGCTTTCGCTTTCTCTTCTACGTCATAGAACGCATCGAACATCAGTAGAGTATGAGATAGCGCTTTAACAGCGATTGGAGCAAGCTCAGCATCGTCTAGTAGAGATACTAGAGATTCGATGTTGTAACCGCCTTGCATGGTACCAAGCAGTTCTGCAGCTTTTGCTTTGCTTACTAGTGGCGAAGCTACTTCACCTTTAGTGATAGCCGTAAGGAAGCCAGCTTTTACGTAAGCAGCTTCATCTACACCCGGTGGAATGCGATTTTCTAGTAGGTCAAGAATGATTTCTTCTTCACCTTGAGGTGGATTCTTCAGAAGTTCAACTAGGCCAGCTACCTGCTCAGCATCTAGTGGTTTTGGAACAACTCCTTCGGCAGCACGTTCTTCGACGTGTTTACGGTAGGCTTCAAGCACGACTTTTTTCCTCTCATTGCGGTTCACTTCTTCCCTTCATAATTGTTAGTAAAATAAAGAAGTGAACATCCTTGGAAACTTGGCTCTCCATTGCCATTTTTGTCATTCAATTTGTATTGATGAGCGGCGTCATAGAGGCCAAACTGTGGGCGGTAGAATAGCAAATTTAACGTTAAATTAAAATCTTATCATTTTGACCAACATAGCAAGTTAAGACGAAAGTCCCACTATTTTTGCCTAATTACGCACTTAAATGGCGACTCTGCGCATGATTATTTGTAGGACGTACCTACAATCAGATACACCGAATCGAAATTATCTTCGGTTCGGCCATAAGCTAAAATGATCGGCCCGATTGGTGAATCGACACCTGCGAAAACAGAACCCGCGGTGTACATTGGCGCTTCATCAATACTCAAATCATTGTTCGACCAAACACCACCATGCTCAATGGATGCACCCACGTAGAATGGTGATTCAAAGAGGCCGAAGTCATTTTCAAACCACTTATAACGATAAGTAAGACTGGTATAAGCCAAGTTCTGACCAATCATACTGTTCCTTGGAATACCTGACAGGTTTAAGAAGCCACCAAGCTCTTTGGGATCAATAGGGAAAATCGAATTTTTGCTCTCTACAATACCGTAATCCAGCTTTGCGACTAAAGTATGCTTCTCAATACTCTTTGCTGCCATGAAATTGGCCGAAAACTCATAAACCGTATCACTCTCAGACGTTAAATCCGATTCACCAAGAGAGCTGTCATTATCAAAATCATCATGAGAAACGAGGTACTCTAAATCGACAAAGTAACCCTTGGTCGGTAAGCTGAAATTATCCAAAGTATCCAGTCGGTAACCCATGAAGCCACCAATACGCTTGTAGCCACCACTGCCCAATGAAGGTAACGAAGAAACCTCAACATCCCCATCTGTATAACGAACACCAAATGTCAGCTCCTGCCACAAGGTTGGTTGATAGCCTAATGCCAATTCACCGACATATTCACTATACGTCATAGGGAGATAATCTTTCGTTACGTCCAGTGTCGGTTCTTCAATATCATCAATATCTGCGGGTAGGTTTCTGTTCTCTTTGCTGTAAACAACCGATGCCGAAGTAAACAGCTTTTGACTCGAAAAGAATGGCGAGTAAAGTTCCGCTTCAATTCGCTTGTCCGTTCCCATCTCGATATTGGTTCTTAGCTCTGCACCATGCTTATTAATATCAGTAAAGTTGGCTGAGACACCGAGCGAGTATTGGCTTGTAGTAGAGAAATCATCTTCAAGAAAGAATCGAAAGTTGAGGTAGTTTGGCCCCCAAGATTTTTCGTTCACATCGACCAGCAGTTGCTCCTCGCCATCTACCGTGTCAAATTCATAAGTCACCAACTCGAATCTATCTAGCGCATAGAGGTCTTGTACTTTAGATTCAATTTCACTGGTCTTCAGAATCTCACCTGAATCAAGGTTTAAACGGTTTTCGATCAGCTTATCGGAATAGTGGGTATTGTTATTGATAACAACTCGGTCAACGACGGTCTTATCGCCGTGTTTTAGCTGTCTGCGCGCTTTTTGTTTGTCCTCGATATAATGCTGATAATCGGCATTTGAGAGCGATAGCTTAGAAAGTTCATCAGTATGCTGCTTAGCAGCTTCATAGCCCGCGAGGAAAGCCGATGGCATTTTATCAAATTCTGTCGTCTCCATTTCCCCAACATCTGGGCGCAGGAAGACATCATCGTCTGTTAAAGTTTCAGCTTGCTCTTGGGTGCTGCGTTGAACAAGATAATTAGAGAGTTGGTCAGCTGCGGCTAGAAAATTCGTGAAATCATCTTTGCCTTTGTAGTTGGTACTGATATCCACCGCAATGACGATGTCTGCACCCATCGCTCTGGCTACGTCGACGGGCATGTTATTGGTGACACCACCATCAACCAGCATTCGACCATCGAGGTCATAAGGGGGAAGCGCGCCGGGAACTGACATACTCGCCATCATGGCATCAACAAGGTGGCCATGATCGATGACCACCTCTTCAAGTTCGATAATGTCAGTTGCGACTGAACGGTATGGGATAGCAAGATGGTCGAAAGAATCGAATGAGGATAGATTACCCGTGGTCTCACGCAGAATACGCAACATATTCTGGCCTTGCACCACCCCTTTCCTTGCTTTGATTTCGCCCCAACCTAAGCCGAGATCGGTGTTCAGTTGGTAGCGGTCTTCATATTCTTTGTCACGTACGCGGCGATCACTACGGTTAACGCGATCACGATAACCGCGATTCCAATCAACCGTATAAATAAAGCTCTCGATCTCGTCTGCGCTCATCCCTGTCGCATAAAGACCACCAACGTATGAGCCCATACTGGTACCGGTAATGTAATCAACCGGGATTTGCATCTCTTCTAGAGCTTTAAGCACACCAATGTGAGCTGCACCTTTTGCCCCACCACCAGCAAGAACGACAGCAACGGTTGGCCTTTTATGAGCTTGTTCAGCCTGCTGAGATTGATCAATCTGTGTCGCGGTGGATGCAAACAGCTGAAAACTGATCACAGTACCGACAACACCTAAGCCACTCACTAACCAACGAGAAATCATTATGTTAACTGTCCTTGTCATTCTTTCTTGTTACGACTTTACCACTGAAAAAGCTTCTTTAGCCACTGTTTTGGTTGACTTTCACAGCCCTTTTTAATGTTTCCACCCTCATCCCAAAGTGGCAGTTTAACTGCACCATCACAATCAAACTCTAAAGCCCCTTCAGAAGTTCGAGTAAAGTTAGCGGTGACAATTCCTGTCGGCCAAGGCAGTAATAACTGCTCGGGTGTTCTCTGTTTGAGATAATCGGCATAAACACGTAACGCACCACTCGAACCAGTAAGCTTAGTCGGCTTATTATCATCACGTCCTAGCCAGATGGTCGTCACTTCACGGCCATCTACGCCCACGAACCAACTGTCTCGGCTGTCATTACTAGTGCCAGTTTTACCAGCTAACCCTGCCCATGCAAACTGACCTTGTAGGAAACGGCCCGTGCCTTCCGACACGCCACGTTTCATTGCATAGGTTGTAAGCCAAGCGGCTTGCTGGTCAACGCTTTGTGATACACGAGGGATCGACTGATACAGAACCTCGCCATCGTTATCAACAACTGAGCGAAGCGCAGACAAAGGTGCTATACGCCCAGAATTGGTAATGGTTTGATACATCTGCGCAACTTGGAACGGAGTCAGTGAGAACGAACCCAAAAACATCGACGGCACTGGGCGAATCTCATTTTTATCGACCCCCAGTTTTCCAATCGTATCCGAGACACTATCAATGCCTAATTGCATGCCTAAACGAACAGTAGGTACGTTGTAAGACTTAGAAAGCGCCACATACAAAGGCACATCGCCACGGAACTTACGATCGAAGTTTCTCGGGCTCCACACGCTACCTTTACTGCCTTTCAAGCTCAGTGGCGTGTCTTTCAATGTTGTCGCCAACGTGTACTTCTGAGGCTGCTCTAGTGCGGTTAAGTAAATTGCAGGCTTGACCAAAGAACCAATTGGGCGACTCGCGTTCAAGGCACGGTTAAAGCCATCGTAGCCAGTACGCTTACCACCGACCATCGCCCGGATTTCACCGGTATTTCTATCCACGGCAATAGCTGCTGCTTCCAGCTTATTACCTGCGGTTTTCGATAAATCAGGCACCTTACGAGCAATCGACTTCTCTAACTTGTCTTGAGATACCGGATCCAGAGAGGTAAAGACTCGAATCCCTTTTTTCGCCTCAAATCGATCGCCGACATACTTCTTAAGCTCAATGTTTACTTGTTGGAAATAAGCGGGCTGACGGCTAGCAATGCGTGGGTTGTCTTGAATATCCAAATCACGATTCGCCGCCTCTTCGTATTGTCGCGGAGTTAAGATGTCTTGTTGCATCAATAAGCGAAGAACCAGATCGCGTCGAGTCTTAGCACGCTCAGGATAGCGAACCGGATTGTAATACGACGGTCCTTTCACCATACCCACCAGCAGTGCTAGCTGATCGATGCGCAGCTCTTGAATAGGTTGACCAAAATACAAACGAGACGCTAAACCGAAGCCATGAATCGCTTGCCCACCATTCTGTCCAAGATAAACCTCATTTAAGTAAGCCTCTAGGATACGGTCTTTGCTGTAACGATGGTCTAAGATAAGTGCAATGTAGGCTTCACGAACCTTACGCCACAATGTACGTTCACTGGACAGGAACAGGTTTTTTGCCAACTGTTGTGTCAGCGTACTACCACCTTGTACCGTTCGCCCAGCTTTGACGTTAACGACCATTGCACGAGCGATGGCCAGTGGCGACACACCATCGTGTTGATAGAAGTTTCGGTCTTCGGTTGCCAGTAAGGCATCAACCATCACTTCTGGGAACTGATTGCGTTTTAAGAACAGGCGCTGCTCATCGTTACTTTTCTCAAGCATGCCAAGCATTTTCGGTTCAACACGCAGGTAGCCCATGTCGCCTTTCTTCTCCAGCGACTGAATGCGAGTTAATTCGTTACCATTGAAGTGCAGCATCACATGACGATCCGCTTCCGGTCCATCAACAAACTCGAACGGACGACGAATCATTTCAATCTTGGTCGAAGAAGAAGAGTATTCGCCTGGGTGACGAGGCGCGTTCACCTTACGGTAATTAAGTACATCGAGCTCATTCTTAACCTGAACCAAACTCACCGGAGTTCCCGGAGACAGGTCTAGCACTCGCGCATAAACCACGGTTGGCAAATCAAACAGCTGACCTTCAAAGCGCTGTTTGACCACAGAATCAAGATAAATACCGACGAACAACAGCAATGCCGCAAGCGCTAAGCCCGCTTTCCAAGAAATGCCCCATAGGATCTTCAACCAACCTCTTTTGCCAGATTTCTTAGCCTTAGGTTTGGTCTTTTTCGCAGCCGCTCTTGGTTTTCTTGGCTTGGCTTTGGTCGCTGGTGACTTCTTTGCTGGCGCTTTTTTAGGTGGTGCCTTTTTTGGCGTTAACATTTTGGTCATCATCGATTCAACTGTCGTTTGGTTTTAGTGGTTGCTACATGGTTAGCAGGGTCATCCGGCCAAGGATGTTTTGGGTAACGGCCTTTCATCTCTTTTTGTACTTCTTTGTACGCACCAGCCCAAAAGCCGGCTAAATCTTGAGTAATTTGCAGTGGTCGCTGTGCTGGAGAAAGTAGCTCAAGCACTACTTTTTTACGCCCTTGCGCGATCAATGGCGAGTCTTGTTCGCCAAAGACTTCCTGCATTCGCACTGAGATCACTGGTTCAGATTGATATTGATAACGAATGGCCTTCTTGCTGCCTGTTGGCATCAGATAGTGTGTTGGCAGCCATTGGTCGATTTCTTGATTCAAAGGCCAGCCAAGATAAGCCGACAATGCTTGCTCAATCGAAACACTAGCCAGCCCTTTTGCCGACTTAATGCCATTCAGATAGGGAGATAGCCACTCATCAAGGTGTTCAATCAAACTCGCGTCATCCATCGCTGGCCAATCATGTTCAGGCATCCAAAGCTGAGCGCAGCGTACACGCTCAACCAGCTGTTTAGCCGAAGGTGTCCAATTTAAGCGATCCAGCCCGCATCGAGCGACATAATTGAGCAGCGCTTGGCTCGCCTGATTCGCATCGGGATCAGGTAAAGCTTTGGTGCTGATAATCAACTTGCCCAGAGATACACGCTGCTCAGCAACTAAACGGCCACGTTTCTCATCCCAATCGGCGTAATCGGAACGCACAAACAGTTTTGGAAATTCAGCTTCTAACTGTGCGATATCAACCGCGGTGGCTAAGAAAATCTGACTGGCTCGCCCTGTGCTGCGCATCAAATCAATCACTACGATATAGTTATTGTTCGCCAGTGGATCATCATCACGAACCTCAGCACCGTGGCCATTCGCCAAAAGGAAAGCACTGCTGGTCGCGCTTCTCACTTGTGCAATCCGGTCTGGGAAGGCAAAACAAAGCACTAATGGTAGCAATGATTCGTCAGCTTGTGACAAATCTAAGTGATGATTGAGTTTGCTCGCGAGACTTTTCGCTCGCTGCATCACAACGCTATTTTTGGAATGTTTTCTTTGCTTAAGTCGATGCAAAGAGTGTTGAATATCCGTCACATTGCGCTCCGGCTCTTCCAGCAAAGCAGCAGCAACAATCGCGACATTCAACAGAGCAGGACTACCTTGCTGCGCTTTAACCAACATGCTGGCAATACGAGGCTCTAGACCTAAACGTTGGACCTGTTTTCCTAATGCCGTAAATTGACCATTATCGTCTAACAATTCAAGAGTCTGTAAGAGTTGCTTGGCTTGCCCGATAGAAGCTTTGGGTGGAACGTCTAACCATTGCAGTTCATCAGCACTCGCAGCGCCCCATTGCGTCAATTCAGACACCAGCGAAGACAAATCAGAATGAAGAATTTCAGGTTCTGGTATAGCTGGTTGCTGCATCAGCTGCGTTTCGCTGTACAAACGAACGCACAAGCCCTCTTCAATTCGTCCCGCACGACCTGCTCGTTGTTCAGCAGAAGATTGCGAGATCTTAACTTGCTCAAGCTTAGTAATACCGGTTTTCAGATCGAACTTCGCCACACGTTCAAGCCCGGAATCAACCACCAATCGAATGCCTTCAATCGTCAAAGAAGTCTCAGCAATATTGGTCGCTAACACCACCTTTCGACGCCCTTTCTCTGATGGCGCGATCGCTTTCTGCTGTTGAGAAAAGCTGAGTTGCCCATACAGAGGACACACATCGATATCATTGGCGAATTGTTCTAGTTGAGATTCCACCTGTTTAATCGCAGAAACGCCCGGCAAAAAGGCCAGAAGTGAGCCTAACTCTTTCTCCATCAGCGAACGAATCACGTTAGCCATTTTAGGGGCTAGATATTCATTTGCACTAAGAGGCTGATAACGGAAATCGACCGGAAAGGTGCGACCTTGTGATTCAACGTATTTGGCATTCGGCAGCAAAGTTTGCAGAGCTTGTTGATCTAAAGTTGCCGACATCACTACCACTTTCAGATCGTCACGCAACGCCTCTTGGATCTCTAAGCTAAACGCCAATGCGGTATCGGCGTGAATACTGCGCTCGTGAAATTCATCAAAGATCACCATATCAACCCCAGTTAATTCAGGGTCGGTTTGGATCATTCTTGTCATGATCCCTTCAGTAACAATCTCTAAGCGAGTCGTACTGCTGCTTTTAGATTCACCACGAACTCTAAAGCCAATGCTCTCTCCCACCTTTTCTCCCAATTGGCTCGCTAAGTAAGTAGCAATATTCCTTGCAGCCAAACGCCTCGGTTCAAGCATGATGATTTTGCCTTGAACGGCGTTGGTCTTAACTAACTGTAAAGGGAAGAATGTTGACTTACCCGCACCGGGAGCGGCCTTTAGAATAAGTTGAGTGTGTGTTTCTACGCCAGCGAGCAGATCTGGCATCACAGCTTCTATGGGCAGTTGTGGCAATGGGAGAACCTTGTGGTGTAATGTTGGCAACATTGTACATAAAAACCTACCTGTCTAAATAAGTAATATGCACTTCAATCCTCCATTAGAGCCAGCGACTCTTATTAAACGCTATAAACGCTTTCTCACTGACATCCAACTTCCTGACGGTAGCGAGCGTACTATTCACTGCGCTAACACTGGAGCGATGACAGGATGTGCGACTCCTGGCAATACGGTGTGGTACTCAACCTCCGATAATGCAAAGAGAAAGTACCCAAACAGCTGGGAGATCTCAGAAACAGACAAAGGTCATCGTATTTGTGTAAATACTGCGCGGGCAAACCAGCTAGCAGTGGAAGCAATTGAAAATGGGACTATAGTTGAACTCTTAGGTTATAACGCGTTACGAACCGAAGTGAAATATGGCAGTGAGAATAGTCGCATTGATATTCTGCTTGAAGATAACGAAAAGCCGCCTTGCTATATCGAAGTGAAAAGCGTCACTTTGCTCGACGAGCTAGAAACGTCAACTAAAGGGCAAGGTTTTTTCCCTGATGCGGTCACAACCAGAGGCCAAAAACATCTGCGTGAACTCACAGAAATGGTCGAATCTGGAAATAGAGCCGTACTTTTATTCACTGTTTTACATTCAGGTATTGAAAAAGTGTCTGCGGCACACCATATAGACGCCAAATATTCGTTATTACTAAAACAAGCACAAGACGCTGGAGTTCAAGTGCTTTGCTATAAAGCAGAGCTCAGCAGTACTCAAATACAACTAAAACAAGCTGTTGAATTTATCAATAGCTAGGCAAAGATGCTGAACTAATCACATTGATTGCAAGTTTGAATAAGAGTATTTGCCACCATTCGTTCTTTCTGCTATAGATACCCGCCTTAAAATTAGCTGCTTTGCAGTTGACTAGGTGTAAATAGGAGATGCTGTATGCCAGAATCTAAGAAAAAAGCGCTAGGCATCCTAGCCATCGCAGGTGTTGAACCGTACCAAGAGAAGCCAGGTGAAGAGTACATGTCACTTGAGCAAACGGAACATTTTACAAAAATTTTAGCAGCTTGGCGCAACCAGCTCAGGGAAGAAGTTGATCGTACTGTGCACCACATGCAGGACGAAGCAGCGAATTTCCCAGACCCAGTTGACCGTGCTTCTCAAGAAGAAGAATTCAGCTTAGAGTTACGTAACCGTGACCGTGAGCGTCGTCTTATCAAAAAAATTGAGAAGACATTAGACAAGATCAAAGAAGACGATTTCGGCTTCTGTGATTCTTGCGGTATCGAGATTGGCATTCGTCGCCTTGAAGCTCGTCCAACTGCTGATCTTTGTATTGACTGTAAAACACTTGCAGAGATCAAAGAAAAACAGATGCAAGGTTAATTCTTGCAGATGTAAAGAAAGGGAGCCTTGGCTCCCTTTTTTGTTTGTTATCCAAGCGAAGTATTTCACACGCTTGATAGTAAATAGCAGCTTTAAGCCTTAGTTCTATACATCAAACCTTGTTCTATAGATTGAAGCTTAGTTCTAGGCATTAAAGCTCTTGTCAAACGTCTTAAGAATCGGCTACTGCGGTACCATTTAGATTAGGTTGTTCACTCATGAATTATATCGGGCGCTTTGCACCATCACCGTCAGGTCCTCTTCATTTTGGCTCACTTGTTGCTGCTCTTGGTAGCTACTTTCAAGCGAAATCTAACCAAGGAAAATGGTTAGTTCGTATGGAAGACCTCGACCCGCCAAGAGAAATGGCCGGCGCTGCAGACCTCATTCTTAAGACGCTTGAGGCTTACCATCTATTTTGGGATGGTGAAGTCGTCTATCAAAGCCAACGTCATGACTTGTATCAAGCTCAAATCGATCAATGGGTTGCTGACAATCAAGCCTACTACTGCCAATGCACCCGCAAGCAGATAAAGGCTTTGGGCGGCTTTTACAATGGTCACTGTCGAGATGTAGGCCTAATCGATTCAGGTGAACAGGCGGTGCGCTTGTGCATGGACTTTCCAGTAGAGTCCTTTGATGATGTTCGCCACGGCACCATTCAAATCCCTAAAGCACTAGCTGTAGAAGATTTTATTATTAAACGCAGAGATGGATTGTTTGCCTATAACTTGGCCGTTGTCCTTGATGACATCGAACAAGGAGTAACAGAAGTCGTAAGAGGCGCAGATCTGATAGAACCCACCGGTCGACAAATCAGTTTGTATAAGACGCTCAAGCAAAAAACAGTGAGCTACTTGCACTTACCATTGGCAACCGATGGCTTGGGGAATAAACTGTCAAAACAGAACCATGCCACCGCGATAGATCTCGACAACCCAAAACCAACGCTGCTCAACGCGATGCGATTCTTAGGTTTTGATATCCCGACGGCTCTTTGTGAGGCTTCAATGGATGAGATTTTATTGTGGGGCTGCCAGCAATGGAACGTCAGTCAGTTACCTGATAGTTTACAAAAAGAGCACTGTAATTAGCTCGAAACTCACGGCAAATAGCAAAAACGACACATAAAAATGCCATAACCAACCACTGTGGTTAAGCAGACGATGTTCTCAAATGGCTCGCGCTAAGCTATTATTAGCCGCAATTAAACTCTGCACTACCACTTTGGACTAAGAGAAAAACAAAGTTGGCGATACCTACTTTGTTCTAAACTAATGAATACAAACGACAATACCCCAAGCGAACAACGCGGATTCCACGAATTAGCTCTGAATATTTATACTCGTCAAGAGCACAATATTTCACGCAAGCAGATCAGCGACAACGCACTAAAAGTGCTATATCGCCTGAATGGTGCGGGTTTTGACGCATTTCTAGTCGGTGGTGGTGTGCGCGATATCTTATTAGGCTCTCAGCCAAAAGATTTTGATATTGCGACCAACGCAACGCCAGAGCAAATCAAACACCTCTTCAGAAACTGTCGTCTTATCGGTCGCCGTTTCCGCTTGGCACATATCATGTTTGGTCGCGACATCATTGAAGTGGCAACTTTCCGTGGTCACCACCAAGAACCATCGAAGAACGTTTCTGCACAATCGAAAGAAGGCATGCTACTTCGCGATAACGTGTACGGCAGTGTTGATGAAGATGCAGAGCGTCGTGATTTCACAATCAACGCGATGTACTACAACATTGCAGACTACAGCATCCACGATTACGCGGGTGGTGTAGAAGATTTAGAAGATAAACTGATCCGCCTGATTGGCGATCCAGAAACGCGTTACCGCGAAGACCCAGTACGTATGCTACGTGCAATGCGCTTCGCCGCTAAACTGGATTTCGACATCGAAGAAGACACGGCTGACCCGATTGAAGAGTTAGCTCACCTTCTAAGAGATATCCCAGCAGCGCGCCTTTACGAAGAGTCTCTGAAATTACTGCAATCAGGTCACGGTTTAGAAACCTACCACTTGATGCGCGAGTACAATCTATTCCAACAGATGTTCCCAGCGGTAGCGGAGCACTTCACCGAAGATTACGACTCTCACACAGAGCAGATGCTTGATTTGGTTCTCGATTCAACCGACCTTCGCATCGAAGATGGTAAGCGAGTAAACCCAGCATTCATGTTCGCAGCGATGCTTTGGTACCCAATGAACAAGCTGGCAGACAAACTTGTCGCTGAACAGGGTATGGCACACTACGATGCGATCATGGAAGCGAGTAACATCATTCTAGATCAGCAAGTAAAGTCTATTGCGATTCCTCGTCGTCACACAGCAACCATTCGCGAAGTTTGGCAACTGCAACTTCGACTGCCTCGTCGCAACGGTAAACGCGCTGTTCGTCTAATGGAATTAAACAAATTCCGTGCAGGCTACGATTTCCTAGAAATGCGTGGTGAGATTGAAGGTGGCGAAACCAAAGAGTTAGCAAAATGGTGGGAGCGTTATCAGACTGCAGGTCGTAACATGCGTCAAGCAATGGCTAACGACGTTGCAGCACCATCAAAGTCAGGCCATCGTCGCCGTAAGACTTACCGAAACAAAAAGAGTAAGCAATCAGAATGATAACTGCTTACATTGCGGTCGGCAGCAACCTTGCCGACCCAGTTAGCCAAGCAAATTTGGCTATCGAAACGCTAAAAAGCCTACCGCGATCAACGTTTATTGCGACCTCTCAGCTATATAGTAGCACTCCAATGGGACCGCAAAATCAACCAGACTACATCAACGCGGTAGTCGCTATCCAAACCGAATTAACGCCAATTGAACTGCTTGATTGCACTCAAAAGATCGAACTAGAGCAAGGGCGCGTCCGTAAAGACGAACGTTGGGGACCAAGAACCTTGGATCTCGACATTGTGCTATACGGCAATGAGGTGATCGATTCAGAGCGCTTAATCGTTCCTCATTATGGAATGAAAGAACGAGAGTTTGTACTCTACCCGCTTGCTGAAATCGCACCAAGTTTACAACTCCCTGATGGGACTGAGCTGACAGAACTACTGAAAATAGTAGATAAGAACGGGCTCAATGTTTGGCAACAATAGCCAAGCGCATTAAGGAAAACCAATGAAAAAAGTAACCATTAACGACCTGATCAAATGCAAACGTGAAGGCCGTAAATTTGCGACTTCGACAGCTTATGATGCGAGCTTTGCTCAATTATTCGAAAGCCAAGAAATGCCAGTTCTGCTTGTCGGTGATTCACTGGGTATGGTTTTACAAGGCCATAACGATACATTACCAGTAACTGTTGAAGACATTGCTTACCATACTCGCTCAGTGCGTGCTGGTAGCCCGAACTGTCTTCTTATGGCTGACATGCCTTTCATGAGCTACGCAACGCCAGAACAAGCTTGTGAGAGCGCAGCTACCTTGATGCGTGCTGGCGCGAACATGGTAAAAATCGAAGGCGGAAGCTGGTTGGTTGATACTGTGAAAATGCTAACAGAACGCGCAGTACCAGTATGTGCGCACTTAGGCTTAACGCCTCAATCTGTGAACATCTTTGGTGGTTACAAGATTCAAGGTCGTGACGACGAGCAAGCCGACAAAATGGTTGCTGACGCGTTAGCACTGCAAAACGCAGGCGCTCAAATCGTTCTACTTGAATGTGTGCCAGCTTCATTGGCAAAACGAATTACAGAAGCTTGTGACGTACCGGTTATCGGTATCGGCGCAGGTAATGTTACCGATGGTCAGATCTTGGTTATGCATGACATGTTCGGTATTTCTGCGAACTACATGCCGAAGTTCTCTAAGAACTTCCTAGCAGAAACAGGTGATATGCGTAAGGCAGTAGCTCTATACAAAGAAGAAGTAGAGAGCGCGCGCTTCCCTGATGAAGCTCATACAATCGCTTAGGAGTAAGTATGCAAACTTTTGCTGAAATAGCAGCTCTTCGTGAGCAGATTAAACAGTTTAAGCGTGATGGACGTACGGTTGCTTTTGTACCGACAATGGGAAACCTGCATGAAGGCCACCTGACTCTGGTAAAGAAAGCTCGTGAACTGGCCGACATCGTTGTGGTAAGCATCTTTGTAAACCCAATGCAGTTTGACCGTGCAGACGACCTAAACAACTACCCTCGAACGTTAGAAGCAGATTTAAGCAAACTAACAGGTGAAGGGGTTGAGCTAGTATTTACACCAACGCCAGAGGTGATGTACCCAGATGGATTAGACAAGCAGACGTTTGTTGAGGTCCCTGGCATATCTCACATGCTTGAAGGTGCCTCTCGTCCAGGTCACTTCCGTGGTGTATCAACCATTGTCACTAAACTGTTTAATATCGTTCAGCCAGACTTTGCATGCTTCGGCGAGAAAGACTTTCAGCAACTTGCTGTTATTCGCCAGATGACCACTGATTTAGCATTAGACATTGAAGTTGTCGGCGTTGCGACCGTTCGTGAAATGGATGGTTTGGCAATGAGCTCTCGCAATAGCAACCTAACGATTGACGAGCGCCAACGAGCGCCCGTTTTAGCGCGTACTATGCGCTGGATCAGCAGCGCTATTCGTGGTGGTCGCGATGATTACGCATCAGTGATTGAAGATGCTACTGACCAGCTACGCGCTGCAGATCTTCAACCTGACGAAATCTTCATTTGTGATGCTAAAACTCTGCAAGCGATCACTTCAGAATCAACTCAAGCAGTAATTCTAATGTCGGCTTTCCTAGGTAAGACGCGTCTTATCGATAACCAAGTTCTCGATTTGGTAACGGAAACCAAAGAAGAAGTGAAAGAAGAAACGACTGAATAGTCGGCTTCTGCTCTTAACGCAAAACAAAAAAAAGGTCGATGTTATATCGACCTTTTTCTTTACCTGTTACTTAGATGAACCAAAGGTTAGCTACGTAAGCCAATACCCTTTGTCACTAGGTAGTGTGCAATGCCATACAACAGCACGATAAACACACCTAGTACGCCAAACGACGTCACGATCCCCACATCAGACACACCCAAGAAGCCATATCTGAACGCGTTAACCATGTACACGATAGGGTTCAACTTCGATACACCTTGCCAGAATTCAGGCAATAGACTGATCGAGTAGAACACACCACCAAGGTACGTCAGCGGCGTTAAGATAAAGGTTGGGATAATAGAGATATCATCAAACGTGCGTGCGAATACCGCGTTAATCAAGCCACCCAAAGCGAATACTACCGACGTTAAAAATACCGTCGCAATGATCACGCCCCAATGGTCAACTTGTAAGTCGACAAAGAACAACGACACGAAGGTTACTATGGTACCCACTAACAAGCCACGAACCACACCACCCATTACGAAGCCGGCGATAATCACGTAGTTAGGAACAGGCGCTACAAGCAGCTCTTCAATGTTCTTCTGGAACTTGGCACTAAAGAACGATGAAGCAACGTTGGAATATGAGTTGGTGATCACCGACATCATGATCAGACCGGGAACAATGTATTCCATGTAGCTAAAGCCGTTCATTTCACCAATACGCGCACCAATCAGGTTACCGAAGATGATGAAGTAAAGCGTCATGGTAATCGCTGGCGGCACCAGAGTCTGCACCCAGATACGAGTAAAGCGATTGATCTCTTTGGTCAACAAACTGCAGAAAGCGGTCCAATATAGGCTGTACATATTATTTACTCCCCTCACGGACGATACTCACAAATAGCTCTTCTAGACGGTTTGCTTTGTTACGCATAGAGAGGACTTTAACCTGTTGCTCGCTCAATTGAGCAAAGATGGTATTCAAACCTAGGTTCTTGTCGATTTCGATTTCTAGCGAGCCATTGACCATCACTTGGCTATTCACGCCTTCAAGCTTAGGTTCAGTCGTGCCCTCTTCCAGATCCAGAATAAAGGTCTCAGCACTCAATTTGCCCAACAGCGCTTTCATTGTTGTGTTCTCAATCAGCTCACCGCGATTGATGATACCAATGTTGCGACACAGCATTTCTGCTTCTTCTAGGTAGTGCGTGGTCAAGATAATGGTAATGCCCTGCTTCTCATTGATCTCTTTTAGGAATTCCCACATTGAACGACGTAGTTCAATATCAACGCCTGCTGTCGGTTCATCAAGGATCAACAAATGAGGTTCATGCATCAATGCACGCGCGATCATCAAACGACGCTTCATACCACCAGACAAGTTACGCGCGCGTTCGCCACGCTTTTCCCACAGATCGAGTTGAGATAGGTACTTTTTCGCTCGCTCTTTCGCTAATGCTTTAGGCACGCCGTAATAACCCGCTTGTTGCAGCACGATCTGTTCAACGGTTTCAAACGGGTTAAAGTTAAACTCTTGAGGCACAAGGCCTAAGTTCTGCTTCGCCAATTCCAGATCGGTATCAATGTCGTAGCCGAACACTTTAACCTTGCCTGACGTTTTATTTACCAGTGAAGAGATAACACCAATGGTGGTTGATTTACCCGCACCATTGGGACCAAGTAGTGCGTAAAAGTCGCCTTTTTCTACTTGTAAACTAACGCCCTTAAGAGCCTCGAAGCCCCCAGCATAAGTTTTTCTTAATTGCTCAATTTCTAATGCATACATAGAGATAGACTGCCATTTGCTATAGATAAGATGTAGACGACCGAGCTTGAGGAAGAGAGTAATACTTAAAACGAGCTAGCAGAAAACTAACCCAAACTTGTTAACTCGGCCATTTTGCAAACAAGTTTATCGTTGATTGACGATTAATACAAATATCGTGTGAGAGTTTCTTTCGAAAACAAATAAGCGTCTTGGCTAGGTGAAGACTAAATCAACGTTCAATAAATATAAAAATGCCGCTAAGTGATTCACTTAACGGCATTAATGATCAGTCTTGAAGTGAGCGTCTATGGCTTATTCATATCAGGTCATTCATATCAGCTTATTACTGAAAAATTAAACTGACTCAAATTGATGCTCATCTCTGTCGACATAGCTTGTTGCTGCCGTCAGGGCTTCATATCTGAATCGATAAGTGTTGGATTCAGGTACTAGGTCAATCACGTGGAACTTCTCTAGTTGTTGACGAGTATTCTCATTAGGACACAGCAGATACACCTCACACTGCGCATCCAATGCATCTTTAATCGCATTCTCTAGCGCTAGGCCAACAGTGACATCAATCATAGGTACATCTGTCAGGTCTAGAATCATCGCTTCATAGTCAGAGATACTTGAGTGCTGACGTGAAATCGCCTTTGAAACGCTGAATATCATCGGCCCTGATAGGTAGAAGAATAGCACCTTACCATTGGCACTATCGAGTAACTGACGTTCGCTATCAGTCAATGGGATATCGTCTTCATCATCACCATCACTGATCGCCTTAACTTGTCTGGCTTGCTCTCGGCTTAATCTTTCAATAATCAGAATATTCGAGATAAACACACCCAGTCCAACGGCAATAATCAAGTCAACAAACACAGTCAATAGCATCACGCCGTACATCACGCCCATGCCGGCATAGCTAACCTTGTGCGCGCGCTGGATAAAGCTCCAATCTAGGATATTGAAACCAACATACATCGCGATACCAGCCAGCACTGCCATAGGAATCGGTTCTGTTAAACCACCTGCAACCAATACCACGAGCGCAAGTACTAAAGCTCGAATAACACCTGAAAGCGGAGAACGCGCTCCCACCTGAATATTGGTTACAGTCCCCATAGTAGCACCCGCGCCAGGTAGTGCACCAAACAGGCCAGAGATCATATTGGCAATGCCTTGACCACGAAGCTCTTTGTCTGAGTCATGCTCTTTACGAGTCAATGAATCTCCGATAACCGCGGTCAAAAGCGTATCAATACAACCTAATGTACCAAGCACCAAGGCATCGATAACCATAGTAGTAAACTGTTCAGCGCTGATCGTAGGGATAACGAGGGAAGGTAAACCAGCTGGGATTTCACCAATACGGCGAATAGAGTCGGTATCAAAAATAATGACGGACAAGAGCGTTACAGCCACTAACGCGACCAGTTGAGCAGGCACATACTTACGATACTTAGCGGGGAAGCCAAAAAGAATACCGAGTGTCAGAGCACCTAGAAATAGCTCACTCACTTTTAAGTTTGCTAGCGTATCAGGTAAAGCAGAGAGCGTGCCCATTACACCACCGGATGGAGCGGCATGCCCTAACAATGGAGACAGCTGCAAGATAATCAGAATAACGCCAATGCCCGACATGAATCCGGAGATCACGCTATATGGCATCAAAGTGACGTATTTTCCTAGCTTTAACGTACCAAGTAATATCTGGAATGCACCGGCCATCATCACGACAGTAAAGGTCATTGCCATACCCGTTTCAGGATATTTAGCAACCATACTCGTCATTACGGCAGTCATGATCACCGTCATCGGGCCGGTAGGTTCAGAAATCAAACTACTCGAACCGCCAAACAATGCTGCAAATAGGCCAACCATAATGGCGCCCCACAAGCCAGCTTCAGCTCCCGCGCCAGAAGCAACACCAAATGCCAATGCTAAAGGTAACGAGATGATGGCTGTAGTTACACCGCCAAACATATCCCCTTTGAGATTGATATCCGTAAAACGACTTCCAAACAAAACACACCTTCCTGATGATGAAATGACAAACCTTATCACTTTAGCAAATGTATCAAGTGTTCAGAAAGTGTTAATTCAATCACATTATTCATGTCTTATAACCGGATTATTGATAGTGGGCTAAGTTTATGATTTTCCGTACTAGAACACGTCAGATGAGTACATTTTGACGCAGTTTTTACGAGATTGAATTTGTAACATTGTGTATAGTTAAGCATCTTAATTGAGGGATGTAAGAAGCAAGATGCCAGAAATAAAACAGCTTTTTGAGAACAATTCCAAATGGTCTGAAGAAATTCGCTCTGAAAGACCTGAGTATTTTACTACGCTTGAAGAGGGTCAAAGCCCTGGTTTTCTATGGATAGGTTGTTCAGATAGCCGAGTTCCAGCCGAGCGCCTGACTGGCTTATATTCTGGAGAACTGTTTGTTCACCGAAACGTGGCCAACCAAGTGGTTCATACAGACCTAAACTGTCTATCTGTTGTTCAGTACGCAGTAGATGTGCTTAAAGTGAAACACATTATTGTCTGTGGTCACTACGGTTGTGGCGGTGTTAACGCGGCGATTGATAACCCTAAACTTGGTCTTATCAACAACTGGTTACTGCACATCCGTGACAATTACCTAAAATACCGCAAGCAAATCGAGGGGCTTCCTCGTGAGCAATGGGGTGACAAGTTATGCGAAATTAACGTCGCAGAACAGGTTTATAACCTAGGTAACTCAACCATTATGCAAAATGCGTGGGAGCGTGGCCAAGACGTTGAAATCCATGGTGTGGTTTATGGTATTGGCGATGGCAAGCTACAGGACCTTGGCGTACGTTGCTCAAGTAACGATACTTTAGAGAACAGTCACTTAGATGCATTAAACAAGATCTTAACGACGCCTCTTCTTAGTCAACAAAGCTAACCCATTCCGTCATATATACAAAAAGCCCGCATCAAGCGGGCTTTTTAATGACTTCTAAACCACAAGCGTAATGATTACTCTTGAGGTACAACTTTACCGATGTACGGTAGGTGACGATATTTTTGTGCGTAGTCGATACCAACACCAACAACGAATTCGTCAGGGATTTCAAAACCAATCCACTTAGTATCTACCGTCACTTCACGACGAGAAGGCTTGTCTAGTAGCGTACAGATTTCGATAGATTTAGGACCACGTAGGCTCAGAATCTCTTTCACTTTAGTCAGTGTGTTACCTGTATCGATAATGTCTTCAACAAGCAGAACGTCTTTACCTTGGATATCATCATCTAGATCTTTCAAAATACGAACATCACGTGAACTTTCCATGCCGTTGCCGTAGCTAGACGCAGTCATGAAATCAACTTGGTGAATTAAATCGATAGCACGAGCAAGATCCGCCATAAAGACAAAAGATCCACGTAATAAGCCAACTAAAACTAGATCTTCACTACCCTTGTAGTGTTCCGTGATCTGTTTGCCTAGTTCGTTCACTCGATCCTGAACTTCTTGCTCAGAGATCATGACTTCAACTGTATGCTTCATACTGCTCTCATTTTGTTTGGTGATTGCGACAAGTGTAGACAGTTATGCCATGGGTGCCGCTCAATTTGTGCGTAAGTCTAGCACTGCTCAAATACCCACACCACCTTATGGTTCCAATTTACTGTGAGATTATCAATGAAATGTGCACTTGTGCCTTGTCTGATAGTCGCCTCCTTTCACATCAATGTGGATCACGCTTTATGTATCAAGTTTGATGTAACTGTCTATTAAATAAGCTCAAAGGATTGACCATTCGCATATGCACCATTACACTCATCTTGGCTTAAATAATAATAAAATCATTAATATAAGAAATTCGTTGGCAAGGAAAACAAAATGGACTCAATCTCTAAGAGACCTAGAACTAGGCTTTCACCCCTAAAAAGAAAACTTCAATTGATGGAAATCGCACTTGAAGTGTTCTCTCGTCGCGGCATTGGCCGTGGTGGTCACGCTGACATTGCAGATATTGCTCAGGTGTCTGTGGCAACCGTATTTAACTACTTCCCAACCCGTGAAGATCTGGTTGATGAAGTACTAAATCACGTTGTACGCCAATTCTCTAACTTCCTTTCAGACAATATCGATCTGGATATTCACGCAAAACAAAACCTACATAATATTGCGACTGAAATGGTGACGTTAGTGGCTCAAGATAGCCATTGGTTAAATGTATGGTTCGAATGGAGCGCTTCGACTCGTGATGAAGTATGGCCGCTATTCGTAACAACGAACCGCACTAACCAAATGTTAGTACAAAACATGTTTAGCAAAGCGATTGAACGCGGCGAAGTCTGTGACGATCACGACCCTAAACATCTAGCGAATCTATTCCACGGCATTTGCTACTCGCTATTCATCCAAGCGAAACGTGTAGAAACGCCAGAAGAGCTTTCAAGCTTAACGGATAGCTATTTGAACATGCTGTGCATTTATAAATAGATTTGAAATTCGGTCTTCGAAAAAAACTTAGGGATTGGCGTATTGCGTCAATCCTTTTTTGTTTTTAGCACTCGCTCTTCGTATCCCGGAGCGCAGCGTACTCGCATCTCGAAGTGAAACGTTACTGCTCTTTACCTCAGACATAAAAAAACCGCTGACGAATCAGCGGTTTTTAAAAACATTAGCGAGTGGCTAAAGGAGAATTACTTCTTCTTTTTCACTGCTTTCTTGTTTGGAAGGTCAGTGATTGAACCTTCGAATACTTCCGCAGCTAGACCAACAGACTCGTGTAGAGTTGGGTGAGCGTGGATAGTAAGTGCGATATCTTCTGCATCACAACCCATTTCGATTGCTAGGCCGATTTCGCCAAGAAGTTCACCACCGTTAGTACCAACAACAGCACCACCGATTACGCGATGAGTATCTTTATCGAAGATCATCTTAGTCACGCCGTCTGCACAGTCAGAAGCGATTGCACGACCAGAAGCAGCCCAAGGGAAAGTAGCAACTTCGTAATTGATGCCTTCAGCTTTCGCTTCTTTCTCAGTCTTACCTACCCAAGCAACTTCTGGCTCAGTGTACGCAATTGATGGGATTACTTTAGGGTCGAAGTAGTGCTTCTTACCAGAGATAACTTCAGCAGCTACGTGACCTTCATGCACACCTTTGTGAGCAAGCATTGGTTGACCAACAACATCACCGATCGCGTGGATGTGAGGAACGTTAGTACGCATTTGCTTATCAACATTGATGAAACCACGCTCATCAACTTCGATACCCGCTTTTTCAGCGTCGATAAGTGCACCGTTTGGAACACGACCGATAGCAACAAGAACAGCATCGTAGCGTTCAGCTTCAGCTGGTGCTTTTTTGCCTTCCATTGAAACGTAGATACCGTCTTCTTTTGCTTCAACAGCAGTCACTTTAGTTTCAAGCATTAGCTTGAACTTGTTCTTAATGCGCTTAGTGAAAACTTTAACGATGTCTTTATCCGCAGCAGGGATAACTTGATCGAACATCTCTACAACTTCAACTTTAGAACCTAGAGAGTGGTAAACCGTACCCATCTCAAGACCGATGATACCGCCGCCCATGATAAGCAGTTTTTCAGGTACTTCGTTTAGTTCTAGTGCATCCGTAGAATCCCAAATACGTGGGTCTTCATGTGGGATGAAAGGAAGTTTGATTGGGCGAGAACCCGCAGCAATGATTGCGTTGTCGAAGTTAACAGTTGTTGCTTCGCCTTCGCCTTCAACAAGAATGCTGTTAGGACCAGTGAACTTACCGAAACCGTTAACAACAGTAACGTTACGCATCTTAGCCATACCGCCAAGACCGCCAGTTAGTTGATCAACTACTTTTTCTTTCCAGATACGGATCTTGTTGATGTCCGTTTGTGGCTCGCCGAATACAACGCCGTGCTCTGCCATCGCTTTAGCTTCTTCGATTACTTTAGAAACGTGAAGAAGTGCTTTTGATGGAATACAACCAACGTTTAGACATACACCACCAAGAGTGCTGTAACGTTCAACTAGTACTGTTTCTAGACCTAAATCCGCACAACGGAATGCCGCTGAGTAACCAGCAGGACCTGAACCAAGTACAACAACTTGGGCTTTAATTTCTTTGCTCATTGTGACCTCTTGTAGTCATTATCCCTAACAGGCTGAGTAGATGTTCTTAAAATTATTGGGCTTTCAAACAGGAAACATTTTACAGAGATGTTAACAGTGTGAAAGTAGCTTTAAGTTAGCCTGTGAGCTAGACAACAATTCCCCATCAGATTATGAGAAATGCAGGAAACTGTTGTCTAAAAATAGTCTTTATATAAAGAATTAAGGTGACCCGAAAGTCACCTTAATAATTACTTTCTCAATTACAGTACTAGACGACGAATGTCAGATAGTGCGCTGTTTAGGAAAGTAATGAAGCGTGCACCTTCAGCACCATCGATCACACGGTGGTCGTATGATAGAGACAGTGGAAGCTGTAGACGTGGTTGGAACTCTTTACCATTCCAAACTGGCTTAATTTCAGACTTAGATACACCTAGGATACCTACTTCTGGAGCATTTACGATTGGAGTAAATGCAGTACCGCCAATACCACCAAGGCTAGAGATTGTGAAACAACCACCTTGCATGTCTGCCGCTGTTAGCTTACCAGAACGTGCTTTCTTAGAAACAGCCATTAGCTCTTCAGATAGCTCGTAAATGCCTTTCTTGTTCACGTCTTTGAATACAGGAACAACTAGACCGTTTGGTGTATCAACAGCGATACCCACGTTTACGTACTTCTTAAGAATGATGCTTTCGCCATCTTCAGAAAGAGAAGAGTTAAACGCTGGGAATGCTTCTAGCGCTTTAGCGACAGCTTTCATGATGAACACAAGTGGAGTGATCTTCATGCCAGTGTCTTTCTTCGCTTCGATTGCGTTCTGTTCTTTACGGAATGCTTCTAGCTCAGTGATGTCTGCGTTATCCCACTGTGTAACGTGAGGAATCATTACCCAGTTACGGTGTAGGTTAGCGCCAGAGATCTTCTTAATCTTAGAAAGCTTCTGAACTTCAGTTTCGCCGAACTTGCTGAAGTCAACTTTTGGCCATGGTAGTAGACCAAGAGCAGAACCGTCGCCGCCTTTGCCAGATGCAGCTGCACCAGACTCAAGACGCTTAAGTGCATCTTTAACGTAAGACTGAACGTCTTCTTTAAGGATACGGCTCTTACGACCAGTACCTTTAACCTTAGAAAGGTTAACGCCAAATTCACGAGCTAGACGACGAACTACTGGAGAAGCGTGCGCGTAGTCACCGTTCTCTTGGAAGTCGCCAGCTGCTGCTGCAGGTGCTTCTGCTTTAGGAGCAGGTGCCGCCGCTGGAGCTGCTGCTTGTGCAGGTGCTGCAACAGGAGCAGGAGCTGCGCCTTCAACCGGAGTGCCGGCCACGACGAAAGTCATGATTAGAGAGCCAGTTGACACTTTGTCGCCAGCTGCAATCTTGATCTCTTTTACTGTACCAGCGAATGGTGCAGGAACTTCCATTGAAGCTTTGTCGCCTTCAACAGTAATTAGAGATTGCTCTTCTTCTACTGTATCGCCAACCGCTACCATGATTTCAGTAACTTCTACTTCGTCACCACCGATATCAGGAACGTTTACTTCTTTCTCAGCTGCGGCCGGCGCTCCAGATGCTGCTGGAGCCGCTGCAACTGGTGCTGCCGCCGCAGGAGCCGGAGCTGCTGCAGGTGCTGAACCAGCCACTTCGAATACCATTACTAGAGAACCAGTAGAAACTGAATCACCAGAAGCGATCTTGATTTCTTTAACGATACCAGCGAATGGTGCAGGAACTTCCATAGAAGCCTTATCGCCTTCAACAGTAAGAAGAGATTGCTCTTCTTCTACTGCGTCACCGATAGCAACCATGATTTCAGTTACTTCAACTTCATCACCGCCGATGTCTGGTACGTGAACTTCTTTAAGCTCAGCCGCCGCTGCAGGAGCTGCAGCAACTGGTGCCGCCGCTTCAACTGCTGGCGCAGCCGGTGCTGCAGCAGCACCTTCCGCAGGAGAGCCTGCCTCTTCAAAGATCATGATAAGAGAACCAGTAGAAACTGAATCGCCTTCAGCTACTTTGATTTCTTTAACGATACCCGCTTGAGACGCTGGAACTTCCATTGAAGCTTTGTCGCCTTCAACAGTGATCAGTGACTGCTCTTCTTCAACCTTGTCACCAACGTTTACAAGAATCTCAGTTACTTCAACCTCGTCAGCACCGATGTCTGGTACATTAATTTCGATTGTCATTGTATTTACCTACCTTAATGCCAGTCTTATGCGTATTGCGGGTTAGTTTTTTCAGTGTCGATATCGAACTTAGCAATTGCTTCAACAACTACTGATTTCTCGATGTCACCACGTTTAGCCAGTTCAGTTAGAGCTGCAACTACGATGTAGCCAGCGTTAACTTCGAAGTGACGACGTAGGTTTGCACGGCTGTCAGAGCGGCCGAAACCATCTGTACCAAGTACTTTGTAAGACTCAGTTGGCATGTACGCACGTACTTGCTCAGCGTAGTTCTTCATGTAGTCAGTCACTGCGATTGCAGGTTCTTTACCAAGAACAGTCGTGATGTACGGTACTTTCTCTTCAGCTTCTGGGTGAAGCATGTTGTCACGCTCTACCGCTTGGCCGTCACGAGTTAGTTCGTTGAACGACGTTACAGAGAATACGTCAGATGCTACGCCGTACTCTTCGCTTAGAATTTCAGCCGCTTTACGCGCTTCGTTCATGATAGTACCAGAGCTCATTAGTTGAACTTTGCCCTTAGCACCAGCGTGAGATTCAAGCTTGTAGATACCCTTACGGATGCCTTCTTCAGCGCCTTCTGGCATTGCTGGCATTGCGTAGTTCTCGTTCATTACTGTTAGGTAGTAGTAAACGTTCTCTTGCTCAGGACCGTACATGCGACGGATACCGTCTTGCATGATTACTGCTAGCTCGTAAGCGAACGTTGGGTCGTAAGAGATACAGTTAGGGATAGTGTTCGCTTGGATGTGCGAGTGACCATCTTCGTGCTGTAGACCTTCACCGTTCAGTGTTGTACGACCTGCAGTAGCACCTAGTAGGAAGCCACGAGCTTGTTGGTCGCCTGCTAGCCATGCCATGTCACCAATACGTTGGAAACCGAACATTGAGTAGTAGATGTAGAACGGGATCATCGGTAGATCGTTTGTGCTGTATGAAGTTGCAGCAGCAACCCATGAAGCCATAGAACCTAGTTCGTTGATACCTTCTTGAAGAACTTGACCAGACGTTGCTTCTTTGTAGTAAGAAACGATGCCTTTATCTTCAGGTGTGTATTCTTGACCGTGTGGGTTGTAGATACCAACCTGACGGAATAGACCTTCCATACCGAATGTACGAGCTTCATCACAGATGATAGGAACGATGTTCTTACCAATGTTCTTATCTTTAAGAAGGATGTTTAGCGTACGTACATAAGCCATAGTTGTAGAGATATCACGCTTCTGTTCACCTAGTAGAGGTGCGAATGCGTCTAGCTCAGGAACCTTGAACTCTTGAGTAAACTTAGGAAGACGTGCAGGTGTGTAACCGTGTAGAGCGTTACGACGAGCGTGCATGTATTCGTACTCAGGCGTACCTTCTTCCAGTTTCAGGTAAGGAAGTTCAGCGATCTTCTCATCTGAAAGGATGTCTTCTAGGCCTAGGCGATCACGTAGGTGTTGAACATGAGTCATGTCCATTTTCTTAACACCGTGTGCAATGTTCTTACCTTCAGCTGCATCACCCATGCCGTAACCTTTAACAGTCTTAGCTAGGATTACAGTTGGCTTGCCGTTTGTCTCTTTTGCATTGTTGAATGCAGCAAACAGTTTAGAAGAATCGTGACCACCACGCTTAAGAGCGAAGATTTCGTCATCAGTCATGTCTGCAACTAGTGCAGCTGTTTCTGGGTACTTACCAAAGAAGTGCTCACGTACGTATGCGCCATCTTTAGATTTGAATGTTTGGTAGTCACCATCGATAGTTTCATTCATTAGTTGAAGAAGCTTACCAGTAGTGTCTTTAGCTAGTAGAGAATCCCAGTTGCTACCCCAGATAACTTTAACAACGTTCCAACCTGCGCCTTTGAATAGGCCTTCAAGTTCTTGGATGATGCTACCGTTACCCATTACAGGGCCGTCTAGACGCTGTAGGTTACAGTTGATTAGGAAACATAGGTTGTCTAGCTTCTCACGCGCAGCGAAAGAGATAGCACCACGTGATTCTGGCTCATCCATCTCACCGTCACCTAGGAACGCGTATACGCGTTGCGCTGAAGTTTCTTTCAGGCCACGGCCGTCAAGGTACTTAAGGAAGCGCGCTTGGTAGATAGCAGAGATAGGGCCAAGACCCATAGATACTGTCGGGAACTGCCAGAACTCAGGCATCAGTTTCGGGTGCGGGTAAGAAGGGATACCTTTACCATCAACTTCTTGACGGAAGTTATCTAGCTGTTCTTCAGTTAGACGACCTTCAACGAATGCACGAGAGTAGATACCTGGAGAGATGTGACCTTGGTAGTAAACTAGATCGCCACCGTCTGTCTCGTTTGGAGCACGGAAGAAGTGGTTGAAACATACTTCGTAGAACGCTGCTGCTGACTGGTAAGAAGCCATGTGACCACCAAGGTCTAGGTCTTTCTTAGAAGCACGCAATACGATCATGATTGCGTTCCAGCGAATAATCGAACGAATACGACGCTCAAGAGTTACGTCACCAGGGTAAGCTGGCTCTTGTGCTGCTGGAATTGTGTTGATGTAGTTTGTGTTGATGCCTGTAGCCATATCAACACCATCTAAACGTGCTTTATCTAGAACTTGTTCTAGTAAAAACTGTGCACGTTCTACACCTTCTTCACGTACTACTGACTCAAGAGCTTCTAACCAATCTTGAGTTTCCAGAGCATCAACGTCATGCTTCATGTCAGACATGGCGATCTATCCTTTTTGTTAGTTGGATTCTACTAAACACGTAAAAAGCCGAAGTATTACGGCTATTTACCCTGTTGAATTCGACGTAGAGAACGTTCGCGGCGCGACTCTTCCTTCGTCAAATCCAGCAATGTTTCTTCGATGTAAGCTAAATGAGAGTGTGACATTTCACGTGCCTGTTCTGGCTGCCCTGAAACAATCGCATCTACAATGTTAGCTCGATGTATACTCACTTTCTCCACAACGTCTTTACGACGATGCAACAGCTTTAAATTCTCTAAGACGTTTTGTTCGAGTAACGGAGCCAAGCTACGAACAATGTGCAATAACACCACATTGTGCGCTGCCTCTGTTAAAGCAATAAGAAAAGCCATCACCGCTGCAGATTCGGCTTCAATATCACCCTTTTCTTGCGCGCCGTGAATTTTTTCTTGGCAGGCTTGAATACGAGCAAAGTCTTCATCGGTTCCACGCAATGCCGCGAAGTAAGCCGAAATCCCTTCCATCGCATGACGCGATTCCAACAAGTCTAGTTGGGTTTCAGAATGGGACGACAACAAATTAAGCAAAGGATCTGAAAAGCTTTTCCAGATATTTTCGCTAACAAACGTACCTCCACCTTGACGGCGAGTAAGCAAGCGTTTTGCTTCTAAACGTTGTATCGCTTCTCGGATCGAAGGACGAGACACATCGAACTGTTTCGCCAGTTCGCGCTCAGGCGGCAGCTGCTGCCCTGGAGCCAGTGTTCCTTCCACTATCAACCTTTCTAACTCTTGTTCGATAACATCGGAGAGTTTTGGCTGACGAATCCTTTGATAAGCCATAGTTTGTTGTTCTTCTTTTTCTTCGCTGACAATTGGTAATACCAATTTTAAGTTGGGCAGAAATTAACATAATTAAAACGCCACTGTCCAGCCTAAAATTGACCTGCATCATAGAATACAGCGTGAATTAACCATGATTTAACAAATGAAATTTAAAACAGCAACCAAATTGGTCTTACCATTTACAGGGGTAATACTTTTGGGGAGTGTTCGTGCTAGAAAGTTTCAGGATAAAAATGAATTGTTTCAGAAAGATTAGTGTCACTCGTTTAAAAATCGAACCAAGCGCACATTTAGGGTGGAAATTCTGTTCATAAGTTTTAATAAATGAGTGTTTGATAAGTTCGTCACACTCTCAATTTATTGATGCTCCCCGTCCGACCACTACCTTTACAAAAGCACAACAAAAATTCACAAACAATTATGCTCATCGTTGATTATCTAGAGCCCTTCAATGAGCAGAGTCTTGTTGTGAATTCGGATTTAGAAACTCAGTTGGCCTTGATATTTCTTCCAATCAAAAACCAAACCGGGGTCAGTCTTTCGTAGCGGAGCGATGTATTGATGGCCAGTGATACGCTGACGCGTAATCTGCGGGAAGTTCGACACCAATGTCTCCGTTAATTGAGCCAAAGATTGGTATTGCTGCTCGCTATAAGCTACAAAGTCACTACCTTCCAGTTCAATACCAATAGAGTAATCATTGCACCTTTCACGCCCTGCAAAACTCGACTGGCCAGCATGCCAAGCTCGGTCTAAGAAAGAAACGAACTGCACCACTTCCCCGTCGCGACGAATCAAACAGTGCGCCGATACACCCATTTGGTGAATCACCTTAAAAAACGGGTGTTCCGACGGGTCTAGCTTACCCGTAAAAAACTGTTCGATGTAAGGCCCACCAAATTGACCCGGTGGCAAACTAATATTGTGAACCACCAGCAAAGAAATATCGTCGGCACTCGGCCTAGCATCAAAATACGGGGAAGGAACATGCCGAGCGTTGTCATACCATCCATTGGATCTGATCGTCATCTTGGTCTCACTTTCGTTTCTGCTAGCACAATAAGATGTGACCTTGCCCATAGAGCAGTCGCGCTAGCCTCTTTAATTTGAAGTTAAGCAAGAGTATCATTCCATTCCCACTCCCTTTCAAGATTAGATTTGCGATGAAAAACACACATAACAGCCACCAACGCCTTGACTACTTAAAAGAGCAACTGCCTCTAGAGATCACTCGTGCGGTCGCTGAGACCATCAAAGAAGATCTAGGTGGAACGTTAGATCCAGCGGCTGATATTACGGCAAGTCTAATCCCAGCAGACGCAATCAACAGTGCAACCATCATTACCCGTGAGCACGGCGTGTTCTGCGGTAAAGCTTGGGCAGATGAAGTGTTTAAGCAATTGGGCGGTGAAGTGACTATCGAGTGGAATGTAGAAGATGGCGACAAGGTTGAACCAAACCAAACGCTTTGCACGCTAACTGGCCCAGCACGCGCGCTATTAACGGGTGAGCGCAATGCAATGAATTTCATTCAAACGCTATCTGGTTGTGCGACTACGACGGCTATCTACGCAGACAAAATTAAACACACTGAATGCCGCCTGTTGGATACGCGTAAAACCATCCCTGGCCTACGCAGTGCACTGAAATACGCGGTGGCTTGTGGTGGCGGTTTCAACCACCGTATTGGTGTGTTCGATGCTTACCTAATCAAAGAAAACCACATCATCGCTTGTGGTGGTATTAAGAAAGCTATCTCTACAGCAAAAGAGCTGAACCCAGGTAAGCCTGTGGAAGTTGAAACCGAAAGCCTAGAAGAGCTAGAGCAAGCGATCAGCGCTGGCGCAGACATCATCATGCTAGACAATTTCACTACAGACATGATGCGTGAAGCTGTGAAAATCAACGCAGGACGTGCTGCGCTAGAAAACTCTGGTAACGTAACTTTAGATACCATTGCAGAGTTCGCTGAAACGGGTGTTGATTACATTTCGGTAGGCGCGCTAACTAAGCACCTAAAAGCAATGGATCTATCAATGAGATTCAAAGCGTAATTGACTGAATAATAAATAATTTCTGTAAAGGTACTGTTAATAACGGTGCCTTTTTTATTGCCTGAATTATCAATATTTCAAGCAGTTATTTAAGCTGATCGCATAATTTTGCCTGCTATATGAAACACTACACCAATAAATACCAAACCGCTCGCGACCGCACCTGAACACCATTCCACTACCCCATCTCAACTTCTATTCTTTCCATCAACCAGTGCTTGCGCTGAAACAAACTAAACAATGGAATAGAACAATGAAAAACAAAAGAACAAGTCAGAAAGGCTTTACGTTAATTGAATTGATGATCGTGGTGGCGATCATTGGAATTTTGTCGGCTTTTGCAGTGCCTGCTTATCAAAACTATACGATGAGAGCTCATGCGAGTGATATGTTAAACGCGTCATCTGCCATGAAAACAGCTGTTGGCCTTTGTCTATCTGATAGCATATCAGCAGCCAGTTGTACTTCCGGTAACAGTGGCGTTCCAGCAAAACAAATATTTACAGGTTTTGAAGTTCTAGCAAAATTAAGTGGTGGGGCCGCTATAGTTGAATCTGCAGTATCAGGCAGTAAAGGATCACTACCTACTTCTGCAAAAGTAACCTTGACTTCAAATAAAGATACTAGCGGAATTAGTTGGACTGTCGAATGTTCAGATACAGATAATAATGTTAATGCCTCTGATTGGTGTCCTGTCAAATAATGCTAACCAACCTCCCCACGGTTCTACGTCAGGCTAATCTACTTAGTCTGACTCAAGAACAAGCCGTTGCGGAACATGTACATGCTTCAGCTGTTTCTACACCTGAAGCTTTACTCGCTCTGGATTTGTTCAGCGGCGATTCCTTAGCAAATAATATAAAAACCATTTTCGGTTTACCGTTAGTACAACTGGCCAGTACTGACTACGAAACCTTGTGTGAGCAATTGGGACTTCGTGAGCTGATCACCAAATATCGAGCAATCCCGATTTCAGTTTCTAGCTCCACTCTCACACTCGCTTCTGCCGACCCTACGGACTTACAAGCTGAAGACGACTTTCGATTCGCGACAGGATTACAGATTGAATTGGTTGTCGCTAATTACTCTGAATTAGAAAGTGCAATACGAAAGCTGTATGGCCGTTCGATTTCCGGGCAAGATTCCAAGCGTAAAGAGATCACCCAGGATGAACTCGCCAACCTGGTTGAAGTCTCTGACGATGAGATGACTTCAATTGAAGACCTCAGCCAAGACGACTCCCCTGTCAGCCGTTTTATTAATCAAATATTAGTTGATGCTGTGCGTAAAGGTGCATCAGATATCCACTTTGAACCTTACGAAGAAAACTACCGCGTACGTCTACGTTGCGATGGCATCCTTGTCGAAATTCAACAGCCCGCTTCTCACTTAAGTCGTCGTCTATCGGCGCGCTTGAAGATCCTCGCCAAACTCGATATCGCCGAGCGTCGCTTACCTCAAGATGGTCGTATTAAATTACGTTTAAACGACGAACTGGCGATTGATATGCGTGTATCAACTTTGCCGACCTTGTGGGGTGAAAAGATCGTTCTTCGACTGCTTGATAGCAGCGCGGCCAATCTAGATATCGATAAGTTAGGTTACAGCGAAGATCAAAAAGCCCTCTATCTTAATGCCCTGAAGCGCCCACAAGGGATGATCTTAATGACAGGGCCAACCGGCAGCGGAAAAACCGTCTCCCTTTATACTGGCCTTCGCGTGCTCAACACTACGGAACGCAACATCTCAACAGCCGAAGATCCGGTGGAAATTAACCTGTGTGGTATCAACCAAGTACAAGTAACACCTAAGATCGGCTTTGGATTTGCGGAAGCTCTGCGATCATTTTTACGACAAGACCCTGATGTGGTGATGGTTGGAGAGATCCGCGACTTGGAAACGGCAGAAATCGCGATCAAAGCATCGCAAACGGGTCACTTAGTACTTTCGACACTGCACACGAATTCCGCCGCAGAAACCGTCACCCGACTCGCACATATGGGTATAGAACCCTTTAACCTCGCTTCATCATTGAGTTTGATTATCGCCCAACGACTGGCAAGACGATTATGCAACCACTGCAAAGAAAATGACGACTCGCCAGACATATTCCTGCGTCACTCCATTCCTAACAGCCAAACCATCTACAAAGCGAGTCCTAAAGGTTGCAATGAGTGTAACCAGGGTTATTCGGGGCGAGTGGGTATCTATGAAGTGATGCCGTTTAGCGATCAACTGAAAAGCAGCCTGATCGACAAACCGAACGCGTTGGCCATTGAAAACTTGGCTCGCCGAGAAGGCATGAGAACTCTGCAAGAGTCGGGGCTAGATAAATTGCTTGAAGGCACCACCAGCTATCAAGAGCTGCAACGTGTTCTGTACATATAAACCAATGGAGCACCAATGAGTAGCAAGTCCAAACAATCACAATTAAAAAGCTATCACTGGAAAGGCATTAACAGCTCAGGCAAGAAAGTGTCTGGGCAAACGTTAGCGCTCACCGAATTGGAAGTACGAGAAAAGCTCAAAGAACAGCATATTCAGATTAAGAAAATCAAAAAGAAAAGTATTTCAGCCGTCACTCGTTTAACACATCGCGTCAAAGCCAAAGACATCACAATTTTAACTCGGCAACTTGCGACCATGCTGGCTACTGGTGTGCCTATCGTACAAGCGATAAAGTTGGTATCAGACAATCACCGTAAAGCAGAAATGAAATCAATTTTATCGCACATCTGCAAAGGTGTAGAAGCCGGCACTCCTATTTCAAAAGCGATGCGAACCGCAAGCCGCCACTTTGATGACCTCTATACCGACTTGGTCGCGACAGGCGAACTCTCCGGCAACCTTGCACAAGTATTTGAACGCTTGGCGACCTATCGTGAAAAGAGTGAGCAACTAAAATCCAAGGTTATAAAAGCTCTCATCTACCCAGCAATGGTTGTAGCGGTCGCCCTTACCGTTTCCTACTTAATGCTGACCATGGTCATTCCTGAATTTGAATCGATGTTTTCTGGTTTCGGAGCAGACTTACCTTGGTTCACCCAGCAAGTGCTTTATCTTTCCCATTGGATGCAGGCCTACAGCTTTTATACTGCCGTAGGCATAGGGCTTGTTGTCCTGATTATTTACCAACTGTGTCAGCGTTCCCACTCGATCAAACTGTCTGTTAGTCGGCTAGGATTACGCTTTCCTGTTCTTGGTGGCGTATTAGCCAAAGCCTCTATTGCCAAATTCAGCCGAACCTTATCAACCAGCTTTAGTTCTGGCATTCCGATTTTAATGAGCCTTAAAACCACAGCCAAAACCGCAGGCAACCTGCATTATGAATCGGCCATCATTGAGGTTCACCGAGAAACGGCTGCTGGCATGCCGATGTACATTGCAATGCGCAATACCAATGCCTTCCCTGAAATGGTGTTGCAGATGGTGATGATTGGTGAAGAGTCGGGCAACCTTGATGATATGCTCAATAAAGTCGCTTCCATTTACGAGTTTGAAGTAGACAACACAGTCGACAATTTAGGCAAAATTTTAGAACCATTGATCATCGTATTTTTGGGAACGGTTGTTGGCGGGCTTGTGGTTGCGATGTACTTACCGATCTTTAATCTTATGAGTGTGTTAGGATAGCCAAAAGCAACTTAACACCCATGAGTAGCAAACTTCTGCTCATATAGATCAAGTGGTAAAGGACACTATGGAAGTATTTCACTACTATCCTTGGCTATTCCCCGTATTAGCTTTCATTTTTAGCCTTCTTATCGGCAGCTTCCTCAACGTAGTCATACACCGTTTGCCAATTATGATGGAACGTGAATGGCAACAAGAGTGCTCGGAATATTTCTCTCAATATAAAATTCCAGCGCCAGAGGGAAAGTTCAACCTCAGCATTCCTCGCTCTACCTGCCCGAAGTGCAAAACCCAATTAAGAATCGTCGACAATATCCCAGTGTTAAGCTGGTTGTTCTTAAAGGGGAAGTGCCACAGCTGTGCGAATCCAATCAGTGCTCGCTACCCTTTGGTCGAACTGCTTACCGCAATACTTTGCACAATGGTTGCTAGCCACTTTGGTTTCAGTTACTACGCCATTGCTTTGATTCTTTTCACCTTCGCACTGATTACCGCGACCTTTATCGATCTCGATACCATGTTGTTGCCTGATCAAATCACCTTGCCTTTGGTATGGTCCGGTATCGCATTAGCACTGTTTAATATCGGCCCAGTATCGCTGCAAGATTCCGTGGTTGGCGCAATGGCTGGTTACCTCGCTTTATGGTCTGTTTATTGGTTGTTCAAACTGCTAACAGGTAAAGAAGGCATGGGTTACGGTGATTTCAAGTTACTAGCTGCGCTTGGTGCATGGCTTGGTTGGCAACACCTACCGATGATCATCCTTTTATCTTCGCTGGTAGGCCTTGTGTTTGGTTTGATTCAACTTCGCCTGAAACAGCAAGGCATCGATAAAGCCTTCCCATTTGGTCCTTACCTCGCGATAGCTGGTTGGGTAAGCCTATTGTGGGGCAATGACATCATGGGTTGGTATTTCACTTCTGTACTAGGAATTTAACCATGGCAATCATTATCGGATTAAGTGGTGGTATCGCCAGTGGCAAAACCACGGTCGCTAACCTGTTCAATCAGCATTTTAATATAGATATTGTTGATGCTGATATCGTGGCACGTGAAGTGGTTGCGCTGGGCAGTGTCGGCTTAAAACAGATTACAGAACACTTTGGTGAGTCTATCTTGCTTGACGATGGAACACTCAACCGAAGTAGGCTGCGTGAGCTGATCTTCTCAGATCCTAAAGAAAAGCAGTGGCTCAATGATCTTCTTCATCCCATGATCCGTGACAAAATTGACAGTGACCTGTCTAAAATCACATCCCCGTATGGTTTATTAGTTGCACCGCTATTGGTGGAAAACCAAATGCAAGGCATGGCCGATCGCGTATTAATTGTTGATGTGCCAGCAGAAGTTCAAATAGAACGTACGATGAGTCGTGACAATGTTTCTAGGGAACAAGTTGCATCAATTTTAAAATCACAGGCTTCAAGAGAACAACGCTTAGCAGTTGCAGATGACGTGATTAAAAACCATACTAAAAACCAAGAACTTTTGCCTCAAATCACAGATTTACATCAAAAGTATCTGGCAATCAGTGCTGTAGATGGGTCAGAATAGAACAATGTTGAATGAAGGTTTGCTCGATGATCACCCATAAATTTGAACATCCTCTAAATGAGAAAACACGCATCTACTTAAGAGTCGAATCACTCTTGAGGCAGCTACACTTGTCTTCTACATTTTCCGATGCTCAACAGTATCAACTCTTTTTCCGTTCCATCTTTGATCTGATTGAAATCTTCGAACAGATCCAACTCAAGAGCGAACTCGCAAAAGATATTGAGAAGCAACGTGTAACCTACAAAAGTTGGTTGGATGTTGAAGGTGTCGATCAAGAGATGCTGACATCACTACTTAATGACATTGGTAACATCTATCGTGATCTGATGCAGGCAGAGCGTTTTGGCCAGTCACTTAAAGAAGACCGCTTCCTAAGTGCAATTCGCCAACGCTTTAATCTTCCTGGTGGTTCATGCTGCTTTGATCTGCCCGCACTGCATTATTGGCTGCACCTTCCTCTCGATAAGAGAATGCGAGATGCCAAAGCTTGGATGGATAGCCTACAGCCTCTCTATGAAGCGCTAACACTGTGGTTGAAGCTCACCAGAGAGACGGGTCACTTCAAAGAGCAAATCGCTCGTGCTGGCTTCTTCCAGAGCGATGCCGATGAAGCGAATATCCTTCGTCTTTCTATTCCGATGCAATACGGTGCCTACCCGATGATCTCCGGTCACAAGAACCGCTTTGCTGTTAAGTTCATGAGCTTTGAAACTGGGCAAGCCTGTACTCAAGACATCGAATTTGAATTGGCAATCTGCACCTAATTAATTTCCTTTTATAGTTTGGCTTGAGTCCTCACTCGAGCCTAAACCCACTATTATTACACCTTCAAATTAAGAATCACTATGTCGAAGAAAATCACCATCGTTAAATGCCCTCAATGTAATGCTGACGTTGAATGGGGCGAACAAAGCCCGCACCGCCCGTTTTGCAGCAAGCAATGTCAGATGATTGATTTCGGTGAATGGGCAGACGAAGAGAACAGCATCGCTGGCGCACCAGATATGTCAGATAGCGATGGTTGGTCGGAAGATCCGTACTAAGCGAGTAGCGAGTAGCGAG
>NZ_JBFRVF010000025.1:221534-243655 GCF_041475025.1 Vibrio sp. 10N.222.49.C12
CGAGTAGCGAGTAGCGAGTAAATTTTGAAGGGTTGGCGTTTAACGTCAATCCTTTTTTATTGCCTATAACACGGCGCTAGTAGAGATTCCCTACTCCTTCCTTCGTCAGTCTAGGGAATGACGGTTAAATATGAGTTTCGGTTTGTTCCGTCATCCTCCAGAGCGAGGAATGAGCTAATTGGGGATCTCTTACCTGCGAAACTCCAAATAACTGTCTCGTCCTAAAATACGTTGACAGTATTTCTACTAAGCCAACAGCATCAGCTGTTGGCTTTTTTCATGCACCTCATTTGGAGTTTTCATCCTGAGACTAAGGTGCGGCCTCATATTGTTATAGGTACTTATAGACTCTTTTACTAGTTGTTTAAGCTCTCCGAGGTTTTTACACTTATTAAGTAAGAACTCTTGTTTCAGTATTCCATTTACTCTCTCTGCTAATGCATTTTGATAGCAGTCATAACCGTCTGTCATCGAGGGGCTTATGCCGCTACTTTTCAACTTATCTTGATAAACACCGGAGCAATACTGGAGACCACGATCAGAGTGATGGATACACGAACGATGATATTGACGCCCCTTAATAGCCATATCTAGCGCTTTCACAACATCCGTCGCCTTCATTTCGTTGCTCAGCTCGTAGCCCATAATTTTCCGACTAAACGCATCAGTTACCAATGAGAGATAGTGAATGCCTTCATCTGATTGGATATAGGTAATATCACTTACTAACACACCCTCTGGAGTGCATGGTTTGTAGTTCTTTAATAAGTTCGGATGTTTTTTCATCCAATGCTTACTGTTTGTCGTTTTCGTAAAACTACGTTTAGGTCTTACCAATAACCGTTCATCACGTAAGTAGTTGAAAAGAGCATCCCGACCTAACTTGATACCTTGTTCTTGCAACTTTGGCTTAAGTAAAAAGTAGAGCTTTCTAGTGCCAACCCGAGGCATATAACGTCTAATATCCAACACCATTTGTTTGATGGGTTTAAGTTCCAACTGGCGATGAACAGCTCGCTTTTCTCGTTGATAAACGCTTTGTCTCGTTATCCCGCATAGCTTACATACTCGAACTAAACTTATTCCTTCTTGTTCTTGAAGGCTTCTTGCTCCTTGGTGAGATACTTTTTTCTGAGGCTAGTTCCGTGTTCAGCATCAAGAATATCAACCACTCTATTTAAAAAGAGATTCTTGATTTTTTCGTCTTCCAGCTCTTTCTCAAGACGCTTTATTTTCTGTGCTGGTGACTCTTTAGGCTTAGTTGATTGGTGCATGGTATTCATCCTTGGAGTTTGCGCCCAATTCATCTTACCGTGCTTTCGAAGCCAAGTTAAAACAGTTGAACGGCCTTGGATACCATAAATGGTTTGGGCTTGTTTATATGTCATATCGCCTCTTTCTACAGCGGCGACGACCTGTAATTTAAAGCCTAGTGTGTAATCACGCTGAGTGCGCTTAACGTAGGTATTATTTGAAGTAGCCATAATTCGTCCTCAATGTGTAAACACATTTCAGGACGGGACAAACAGACACAAAAAAGCGGAGCCAAATGGCTCCGCTTTTATCGATAGAATGCAAAAAGAATTACTTCTTAGTAAGCTTCTCTTTAATACGAGCTGACTTACCAGAACGCTCACGTAGGTAGTACAACTTGGCACGACGTACTGCACCACGGCGTTTAACTTCGATGCTATCAACCATTGGAGAGTGAGTTTGGAACGCACGCTCTACGCCTTCACCGTTCGAGATCTTACGAACTGTGAATGCAGAGTGTAGACCACGGTTACGAATAGCGATTACAACGCCTTCGAAAGCCTGTAGACGCTCACGGTCACCTTCTTTTACCTTAACCTGAACTACAACAGTGTCACCTGGTGCAAATTTAGGAAGGTCTGATTTTAGTTGCTCTTCTTCAAGAGCCTTGATGATGTTGCTCATTTGTATAAATTCCTAGAATAAACTGATACTAAATTTAATAGGTTACTGCTTGCTTTTCGTTAAGAGCGTTGCTCTTTAATGAATTCAGCCAGTAATTGTTCCTGTTCGTCAGTCAGAGCTAGGTTTTCCAGGAGTTCTGGTCTTCTTAGCCAAGTTCGGCCCAACGATTGTTTTAATCGCCAGCGACGAATGTCCTTATGGTTTCCAGACTTGAGTACCGATGGTACATCTTTATCGTCTAGCACCTCAGGGCGCGTATAATGAGGACAATCTAGCAAACCATTTGCAAAAGAATCTTCTTCTGCTGAAGCGAAATCTCCAAGTACACCCGGAACAAACCGAGATACTGAATCAATCAGCGTCATGGCTGGCAGTTCGCCACCCGTCATCACAAAATCTCCAATCGACCATTCTTCGTCAACTTCAGATTGAATGATGCGCTCATCTACCCCTTCATAGCGACCACAAATAAGAAGTAAATTCTCGTTTGTTGCCAGCTCTTCAACACCTTTCTGGTCGAGTTTACGACCTTGAGGTGAAAGATAGATGACTTTCGTCTTTCCCGGTGCTGCTTGCTTGGCAGTTTTGATAGCGTCGCGCAAAGGCTGAACCATCATTAACATGCCAGGACCACCACCGTAAGGTCTGTCATCAACAGTGCGATGTTTATCATGAGTGAAATCACGAGGATTCCATGTCTCAATAGATAAAAGACCTTTTTTAACCGCTTGACCTGTTACTCCAAAATCAGTAACAGAACGGAACATTTCAGGAAAAAGGCTAATAATGCCAACCCACATGTGTTCTCTCGCTCTGTAATTTGGAGTTAGAATCCAGGATCCCAGTCAACTTCGATCCGGCGAGCTTCGCGATCAACTTTCTTGATCACTTGCTCTTCAAGGTACGGTACTAACCGTTCCTTTTGGCCAAAAGCATCTTTAAGATTTGCTTTGATTACTAGAACATCGTTCGAGCCAGTTTCTAATAGGTCAGTGACCTCACCAAGGTCGTAACCTTTAGTGGTAAAAACTTGCATACCGAACAATTCGCGCCAGTAGAATTCATCTTCTGACAATTCAGGTAACGAAGCAGGGTCAATAGCAATTTCAAAGTTAGTCATCAGTTGCGCGTCTTCACGAACATCTAATCCCGCTAGCTTACATACATAACCTTGGCCATGACGTTTCCAGCTCTCAACTTTGTACTCAACCCACTTACCCTTTAGGTTTAAATACCAAGGGCTGTAATCAAATATGCTTTCAGCATTGTCTGTGTAGGAGAACACTTTGAGCCAGCCACGAATACCATAGGTAGACCCAAGTTTACCCATGACAATTCTATTATTTTGCTCGCTCATAGTTTCTTTACCCTTCATCGACATAAGCTATTTCTCTTTAAAAAAGAATTAAGCCGCTTTTTGAGCGTCTTTAACTAGCTTAGCTACACGATCAGATAGAGATGCGCCTTGACCAACCCAGTGGTTAACACGATCTAGGTCTAGACGTAGACCTTCTTCTTGACCTTGAGCAGTAGGGTTAAAGAAACCTACTTTCTCGATGAAACGGCCAGTTGCAGCGTTACGGCTATCCGCAACTACGATTTGATAAAATGGGCGCTTCTTTGCACCGTGACGTGCCAAACGAATGGTTACCATGTCGTCCTCTTTGCTTTCTTAATAAAATAATTAACCCCAAGTATAAGTAAATAGCTTGGGGTCTCGTGCCAAATTAAAGCCCCGGAATTTTACTCTTATTCCGGTGCAATGCAAGGGCTTTAGCTATTTTTTCACCAACATAGCTGCCGTACACTTTCTGTGACACGGCTAACACTATGAAAAGTAACGTAGCTAAAGCTTACATTTGTAGATTATCGACCAAACGGGTTAAAGCCACCACCCATTCCGCCCATACCTCCACCGCCGCCCATCATGCCTTGCATGTTGCGCATCATGCCTTTCATGCCACCTTTCTGCATCTTCTTCATCATCTTCTGCATTTGGGTGAACTGCTTAAGCATACGGTTTACATCTTGTACCTGTGTACCAGAACCAGCGGCAATACGCTTTTTGCGTGAGCCTTTGATTAAGTCAGGGCGTTGACGCTCTTTCATGGTCATAGAGTTGATGATCGCTTCCATCTGCTTGAACATCTTGTCATCAACTTTATCTTTAACGTTATCTGGTAGCTGAGACATGCCTGGAAGCTTATCCATCATGCCCATCATGCCGCCCATGTTTTGCATCTGACCTAGCTGTTCACGGAAGTCTTCAAGGTCAAAGCCTTTCTTCTCTTTGAACTTCTTAGCCAGTTTCTCTGCTTTCTCGGTATCAACGTTTTTCTGTAGGTCTTCAATAAGAGACAGTACGTCGCCCATACCTAAGATACGAGAAGCAACACGATCTGGGTGGAACGGTTCTAGTGCGTCAGTCTTTTCACCAACACCCAAGAATTTAATCGGCTTGCCTGTGATATGACGAACAGACAGAGCAGCACCACCACGCGCATCACCATCAACTTTCGTCAAGATAACACCGGTTAGTGGTAACGCATCACCAAAGGCTTTTGCAGTGTTCGCTGCATCTTGACCTGTCATTGCATCAACAACGAACAGTGTCTCTACTGGTTTAATTGCAGTATGAAGCTCTTTGATCTCGCCCATCATCTCTTCATCGATAGCCAAACGACCCGCAGTATCGACAAGTAGCACGTCGTAGAATTTCTTCTTCGCGTGGTCGATTGCAGCGTTTGCAATATCAAGAGGTTTTTGATCAGCTGAAGATGGGAAGAAGTCGACGCCAACATCGCTTGCTAACGTTTCAAGCTGTTTGATCGCCGCTGGACGGTAAACGTCGGCAGACACAACCAAGACTTTCTTCTTGTCACGCTCAGTTAGAAGCTTAGATAGCTTACCTACCGATGTGGTTTTACCCGCACCTTGTAGACCCGCCATTAAGATAACGGCTGGCGGCTGCGCTGCTAGGTTAAGAGCCTCGTTAGACTCACCCATCACCGCTTCAAGTTCAGCTTGAACGATCTTAATGAATTCTTGACCAGGCGTTAGAGATTTAGAAACCTCAACACCCACAGCGCCTTCTTTTACGCGCTTAACAAAATCGCGGACAACGGGCAGTGCAACGTCGGCTTCAAGTAGCGCCATACGTACTTCACGCAGCGTCTCTTTAATGTTGTCTTCGGTCAGACGACCTTTACCGCTGATGTTCTTCAGCGTTTTGGATAGACGATCCGTTAAATTATCAAACATAGTTTTCTCTTCGCTCAAAACTGCGACTATTACTGTGAGTATACATTAGCGCGGATTAGAGTCATACCCGTTGTAGAGCGTTAATCATCCGTGCTTGTGATGTGAGACATTATTCACTTGGAATTGAATGAGGTTCGCCATAGCCCCAAAGAGCGATGCGAGGTATAATTCGCCAATTAGTAATCATTAAAATGGATACCATGGACAGTCTTATTGCGATCGCAGCAGCCTTTCTTTATACAATGGCAATTTCCACGATCATTCCAGGTCTCGTGCACCAAACAGGAATCCGTGTAAAAACGGTGTTTATCAGCGCATTACTTGCTCTAGCTTTCCATGCTTGGTTGCTTGGCGATTTGATTTTTAATGCCAGTGGCCAAAACCTCAGTATCTTGAACGTTGCTTCATTAATCAGTTTAATCATATCTGTGGTAATGAGCGGTGCCATGCTCAAAACCCGTCTGTGGTTTATCTTACCCGTCGTCTATAGCTTCGCTGCGCTGAACTTGATGGCTGCCACTTTTCTTCCAAGCACCTTCATCAAACATCTAGAGAATGACCCAAAACTGCTCGTGCACATATCTTTGGCTCTATTCTCATACGCAACGTTAACTATCGGCGCGCTATACGCCCTGCAACTTGCTTGGCTAGATCACAAACTTAAAAAGAAAAAAGCCTTAGTGATAAACCCTAACCTACCTCCTTTAATGATGGTAGAGAGACAGCTTTTCAAGATCATTCTGATTGGTAATGGTTTATTAACGGGTACTTTGCTGACTGGCCTTATCTTCGTACAAGATATGTTTGCTCAAGGAAAGGCGCACAAAGCGGTATTGTCTTTTATCGCTTGGGTTATCTACTCCATCCTTTTATGGGGTCACTACCAAAAAGGTTGGCGTGGACAGAAAGTCACTTGGTTCGCACTGGCCGGCGCCAGCATGCTCACATTGGCCTACTTCGGTAGCCGCTTCGTTCAGGAAATCATCCTGAACTAGTCTGTAAAATAAAGGCAAGATCTCACATACCTTGCCTTTAAAATATTGAGTGCAATACATTCAATTGACATCTCGACCATGTTCGGTCATAAATTAATCAAGATACACAAATAGGAAAAGAATAGTTTTGGACGACATATCAACGGGTATCTTATTTGCGCTACTCGCGTGTCTCATTGTAATTTCTGGTTATTTCTCTGGTTCCGAAACGGGCATGATGTCCCTGAACCGCTACCGTTTAAAGCACTTGGCCAATACGGGTCATAAAGGTGCCAAACGTGTAGAAAAACTTCTGAACCGCCCAGACAGATTGATTGGCCTCATTCTCATCGGCAACAATCTCGTCAACATTCTTGCATCTGCGATCGCTACTATTCTTGGTATGCGCATCTACGGGGATATCGGTGTGGCTATCGCTACTGGTACCCTGACTCTCGTGATCCTCGTATTCGCCGAGGTAACCCCAAAGACTATCGCTTCTCTATTTCCTGAACGTGTCTCTTACGCCAGTAGCATCCTTTTGATGGTGCTGATGAAGGTACTGTCACCGTTGGTGATTTTAGTTAACTTCATTACCAATGGCTTCATTCGTATCTTAGGTGTCAAAGCCAGCCATGATGCAACCGACCACTTGAGCTCCGAAGAGCTTAGAACCGTGGTAAATGAAGCCGGTAGCTTAATCCCTCAACGTCACCAAGATATGTTGGTGTCTATTCTGGATTTAGAGCACGTCACCGTGAACGACATCATGGTGCCGCGTAATGAGATTACTGGTATCGACATCAATGACGACTGGAAATCGATCGTTCGTCAACTTACCCACTCGCCTCATGGTCGCGTAGTTCTGTACCGTGACCAAATAGATGAAGTGGTCGGCATGCTTAGGCTGCGTGAAGCTTACCGTCTGATGCTTGAAAAGAACGAATTCAATAAAGAAACCCTGTTGCGTGCCGCGGATGAGATCTACTTTATTCCTGAAGCGACACCACTCAATATTCAACTGCTTAAGTTTCAACGCAATAAGCAGCGCATCGGTTTGATTGTTGATGAGTATGGCGACATCAATGGTTTGGTTACATTAGAAGATATTCTAGAAGAGATCGTAGGTGAGTTTACCACCTCAATCACCCCAAGCTTATCTGAAGAGATTACTCCGCAAAGCGATGGCAGCTTCTTGATTGAAGGCAGTGCCAATATCCGAGATATCAACAAAGGCTTACAGTGGGCACTGCCTACCGATGGCCCAAGAACGCTGAATGGTTTGATACTGGAACACCTTGAAGATATTCCAGAGAGTCACCTCAGTGTTCAGGTTGCCAGCCACCCAATGGAAATTGTTGAGCTTGAAGAGAACCGCATCAAACTGGTTCGCGTGTTCCCACAGATCGTGAACGGCTAACTGAGATATCACTGAAGCTCACATAAACAAAAGACCCGGTTCATTAAACCGGGCCTTTTAGTATCTAACTCGCCCTATCTAGGGTAGCTATCAATGACTAGTCGATCTTAAGCTCTTGCAGCATAGACTCTGGCAGTGCCAGTTCATCATTCTTGTTTACAGAGATGCCTGCAGCGATGATCGCATTCGCGATCTCTTTCGCTTCATCCAAAGAGTGCATTGCCGCGGTACCACATTGGTATTCGTTCAGCTCAGGGATCTTATTCTGGTTCTCAACTTTCAGTACGTCTTGCATCGCTGCCAACCAACCGTCAGCCACTTGTTGTTCTGTAGGCGTACCAATCAGGCTCATGTAGAAACCAGTGCGACAGCCCATCGGTGAGATATCGATGATCTCTACATCTGAACCGTTCAATTGATTACGCATGAAACCAGCGTATAGGTGCTCTAGAGTATGGATACCTTTCTCAGATAGGATGTCTTTGTTTGGCGCAGTAAAACGCAGGTCAAACACAGTGATGGTATCCCCTTTTGGGGTTTGCATTGTTTTAGCAACACGAACGGCAGGTGCGTTCATGCGTGTGTGATCAACAGTGAAACTATCTAATAAAGGCATTGCTCTTCTCCATGACGGCTGGCTTTAGAAAAACCAGCTTCGATTGTCTTCTAGTTCTTTGCGGCACTGTTTCAGCTGCCATCCATAATCTTTTGCTTGCTGTTCGACTTTGCGCGCCACCTTAATTAGCGATGGCTTGCTGTTGTATGACTTACGCTTATAACCACCACGGCCTTCATGATAAGCCAGGTATTGGTTATATGGGTCCCATAGTGAGATGCCCAATTGACGACGCGTCTCGCTGGTATACCAACCGATGAACATCAATGCATCATCAAAGTTGGTTCTTGAACCACCGTTATTGGTCGCCTTTTGGAAGTCTTCCCAAGCAGGATCTTGAGCTTGTGCATAACCGTAGGCACTGCTTACACGCCCCCACGGTATAAAGCCAAGAATGTAATCTTTAGGTGGGCGCGCATCATGACGATAGCTACTCTCTTGTTTCACAAAAGCCATCGCAACGTTAATCGGCGTTCCCCATTCTTCTTGCATATCCAAGGCATCTTCATACCATGAAGGGTGCTCTCGAAAGATGCTACACAAATTATCTTGCTGCTTTGGCGGTGGCGTTGCACATCCAACCAACAGGCTAGAGACAACACCAACAGTCACTACAGGTAACCATTTACTACTCACTCGAGTAGGCTGACCTAATAAGGCTTGCTTCCTTTCCACCAAAGTCTCGCTATGCTTTTAAATACGAAAAATAATCCGCTAAGAAGCTATCAAAATCTTGAGTGCTTGCTTCTTCACTTTGTTGCTGAGCAATCACAGAACGTTGAACTTCTGCTTCCATCAACTCAGCTGAATATACTTTGTATTGGTGCGCTTTGTGTTGCTGAGCGTACGTTTTACCTAACGCGCAACCCACTTTACCTAAGCCGCCCAATTTTTTGGTCTCTTCTAGCAACTGGCCAGAAATAGTTAGCTCAGGGTTATCAATCCAAGCCTCAAGCGTATCGCATGTTTCTTGGTATGCACGACCACCTTGTTCAGCGTCCATCATCTCGGCAATAGAGCGCAGATCTTTGAAGACACGCTTCGCCCAATCTTGCAGAGACAATCGCTCACCATGACAACCGATTTGCAGCTCTAGACCAACCTGACGACCTTGTAGGATCACCTTGTTCCAGTTATCGCGCCAGCATTCAAGCTCGCAGTTATCCATCTCAGCAGAGTCCGTTAGCACACTCCACGTTAGGAATAAGTCTAGGAAGCGAACCTGCTGCTCATTGATACCAATTGAGCTGAATGGGTTTACATCTAAAGAACGAACCTCAATGTACTCAACACCACCGCGTGCCAATGCTTCAGATGGTTTCTCACCACTCTTCGCGACACGCTTAGGGCGGATTGGAGCGTAAAGCTCATTTTCAATTTGCAGTACGTTGCTATTCAACTGACGGTATTCACCATCAACCTTAGTGCCAATCTCGGCAAATTCTTCTGATGGTGTGCGAATCGCTTGATTCAAACCTTCAAGGTATTGGTCTAGGCTGTTGAAACCAATCTTCAACACACTTTGCGCACTGTTCGTGTAGCCAAGGTCGCTCAGGCGCAGTGCCGTTGCTTTTGGCAGATACAGTGTCTCGCCAATCTTTTCAAAAGGCAGGTTTGTCTCTCTTCCTTTGATGAAAGAAGAACATAGCGCAGGTGAAGCACCGAAGAAGTATGGGATTAACCAACCAAAGCGGTAGTAGTTACGAATCAAACCGAAGTAAGCATCTGACTTAGATTCACAACGCGCTTCTTCAGTTTGCTCTCCAAACAGGCTATCCCAAAAGCTTTCTGGGAAAGAGAAGTTGAAGTGAACACCAGAGATAATCTGCATCAGGCTACCGTAACGACGTTTTAGGCCTTCACGATATAAGGTCTTCATCTTACCGTTATTCGAGGTGCCGTATTGCGCTAGCTGAATGTAATCTTCACTGCCAACGTAACAAGGCATAGAAAGCGGCCATAGTTTTTCGCCGTCTAACTTGGTTTGCGTGAAGTGATGGATATCAGACAACTGATTCAAAAGCGTCGGAACGTCGTTAGAAACAGGCGTGATAAATTCCAGTAGCGACTCAGAGAAATCGGTCGTTACCCATTCGTTCATCAACGCAGATCCCAAAGCCTCAGGGTGCGGCCCAGTAGCAAGGTGCCCACCTTCCGTGTAGCGTAATGTTTCCCTTTCAACACCACGACCAAATTGAGAGAAGGTCTTAGGGTTGGTTGCAACTTGCTTTAGTCGCGCAGCAAAATCAGTCAAAATTCAGTTCACTTATCTTATATTGTTCTGATTAGAACTATCATAAATTAGGTTGGAGGAGAAAAGTAGAGTCTCTTCCCTCCCCCTTTAATGTGTACTCTAACGAATGATTTCAAGCTCTTCTATTGGAATATCTAACTTTTCTAATTGCGGGCGAAGCGAAGTCGCGTCACCAACAACGATTATTTGATAATCATTCGGGTCAAACCATTTCTTAGATAGCTCGTTTAAGGTCTCTTTTGAAACCGTTTCAACTATCTGATTACGCTGTTGTAGGTAATCTTCATCAAGGCTCAATGCAACAATATTACTCAACAACCCCGCCTTTTGACTTGGCGTTTCGTATTTAAGTGCATCTTGTTGACCGACGGCAAGGCGCATAAATTTCACCTCTTCGTCAGTTAATCCACTTTGGCTAAACTCATTCAGCTCATTAATAAACTCTTGAATCGATGGAACCGTCGCATTCGCCCTTACCTGCGCGCTAAATACCACTGCGCCAGTTTCACGAGTACTTGCGAAGTAACCGCTTGCACCGTAAGTGTAGGCTTTGTCTTCACGTAGGTTCTGGTTGATACGGCTATTGAAGTTGCCCGCTAAGTTAAAGTTAGCTAACTGGCTCAAATACAATTCACCCGTTGCATCAAACGGCAGGCCTTTACGAACCAAGCGAACAATGCTTTGCGGCGCACCCGGTTTATCGACTAAGTACAGGTGCTGACCAGAAAGCTCTTTGACGATCTGTGGACGCGTTAATGGTGCCGCATCGCCTTGCCACTCTTCAAAGAATTGTAGCTGTTTCCCCACCTCTTTCTTCGAGATGTCTCCCACAACAACAATATTGGCACCTTCTGGTGTGTAATGTTGCGCATAGAATTTTTTCACATCGTCTAAGGTCAATTTCGATAGAGATTCCTTAGTACCATCACTTGCACGAGCAAAAACAGTGTCACCAAACAGCACTTCACGGGTTGCTTGAGAAGCCATCCAACTTGGCTGCTGATGCTGATACACAACGCCTTCTAGCATCTGTTTCTTAACGCGCTCAAAATCTTGCTCATCGAACTTAGGATCGAATAGAACCTCTTGCACAATCGCTAAGGTTTGAGGCAAGTTTTTCTCTAGCGTCGAGACTGAAATATCTGTGGTGTAGCTGCCCGCACTAATGCTCACGCTGCTACCAAGTTTATCTAAGGTCGCTTGTAACTCTTCAACGGTTCGTTTAGTTGAGCCTTCTTCCATCATCGAAGCCGTTAGGTTCGCTAGGCCTTCTTGCCCTTTGCGAACATAGCGTTCGCCTGCAGGCAATTGAATTTGCAGCTGTACTGTCGGCGTTTCACTGGTCACGGTACCAATTAAGTCAGTGCCATTTGCAAAGTGCATGCGGTACAACTCAGGCATGGTCGCCTCAACACCAAAGTTCACTTCTGGCATCACACTGCGATCAAAGGTATCCGGTGCCTTTCTGAAATCCAGTTGATCTTCCGTCACCTTGCTGTATTCCGGCAACGTACGTGGTGGCGTGGTAAAGGTCGCTTCACGAACCGCCAAATCGAGCTTTTTCTTAGGAACCACACTCAAGGTAACCTTGTGCTTACCTTCGATGAAATCTTGGTATGCCTTGCTCACGCTCTCAGGCGTCACCGCTCGGATTTGATCGAGTTGTGATTCAATGCGATCAGGCTGACCATAGAAGGTTTGGTTCGACGCGAGTTGCGACACCTTACCTTTAACGCTTTGCAATGCAAAAACAGCATTCGCTTCGGCCATGCCAGTGATCTGGTCTAAACGCTCTTGCTCAACGCCCTCTTTCGAGAATTGCTCCAGGGTATCCATCAGCTCTTTATTGAGAACCGTCAAATCGCCTTTTTCACCTGAGTTGCCCATTGCATACACGTACATGGTACACGCCAACTCAGCACAATCATGGAAAGAGCCAGCGCTGACGGCCTTCTGCGTTTTTACGAGGTTTTGATATAGGTAACTGTTGGTACCTGAACCTAACACGTTAGACAATGCATTCAGTGAAGCTTGCGTCTCTTCGCCGCGATACGTTGTTGGCCAACCCACAAGCACCATCGGCTGACGAATATTGTCTTCTAAGGTGATGTACTTATCTTCTTTTAGAACAGCAGGTTGCTTCTCTGCCGCCTTCACTTCAGGGCCTTGAGGAATTGGACCAAAGTACTTGTTAACCCATTCTAGCGTATCATCAACGTCGATATCACCACCAATCGTTAACACGGCATTGTTTGGGCCGTACCAACGCAGGAAGAACGCTTTAAGATCATTCACGTCAACACGGTCAAGATCTTCAACATAGCCGATTGGTTGCCAAGAGTAAGGGTGACCTTCTGGGTATAGCGCTTCGCCCATGCGTTCCCACATTAAGCCGTAAGGACGATTTTCGTAGCTCTGCGCTCGCTCGTTCTTGACCGTGCCTCTTTGCACCTCAAATTTCTTCTGAGAAACTGCATCCAACAAGAAGCCCATTCGGTCTGATTCTAACCACAACATTTTCTCAAGTTGGTTAGAAGGAACAGTTTCAAAATAGTTGGTGCGGTCACGGTTGGTCGTGCCGTTTAACGAACCACCCGCTTCGGTAATGATCTTAAAGTGCTGTTGGTCACCAACGTTCTCTGAACCCTGGAACATCATGTGCTCAAAGAAGTGAGCAAATCCCGACTTGCCTATCTCTTCACGTGCTGAACCGACGTGATAAGTCACATCAACATGCACCAACGGATCGGAATCATCAGGGGAAAGAATAACTGTCAGGCCGTTTTCAAGCTGATACTTGGTGTAAGGAATCACCACTTTATCTTTAGAGGGCTTTACCTCTTCTAACAGAGTGACACCTTCAGGTAACGAGGAAAAGAAGGGCGTTGAGCTAGGTACATTGTAAGAACAGCCTGCAATGGCGATAAGAGAAAATGTACCAAGTAAAACCTTTTTCATAGGTTCTCCTTAGAAAAAACCGAAGTAGATAGCAGCAAGTAAGCTATAGCGAGCGGCTTTGCCAATCGCTATCAAAATAACGCTAGGGATGAATTTCATTCTTAGCCAACCCGCAGCGAGACACAAAGGGTCACCAATGATCGGTAACCAACTAAATAACAGTGTCCAGTAGCCATAGCGACTCAGCCAAGCCATAGCCTTATGACCATGCTTTTCAGATTGAGTTCGATTAGGCAACCACAAACCAATCCAATAGTTAGTCAGGCCGCCTAAGGTATTGCCTAATGTCGCCACCAGAATGATCGATGAGGTTGAAAACTGATCTAAGCTCAATGCAGCCACAAGGCTAGCTTCTGAACCACCGGGTAGTAACGTGGCACTCAAGAAGCCACTGATGAAGAGTACCCACAGCGCCGAGTCCGAGAACCACAGCGCGATATTTTCAAAAAGGGAGTTAAAAAATTCTAACACTGCCTATCAACTTTCTTGCATTTTAAGTAGCACCTTGCCTCTGGTGTGTCCGGTTTCAACCTGCAGGTGCGCCGACTGCGCCTCGTCTAACTGGTAGATACCTTGAATTTCTGTTTTGAGCAATCCGACACTGACCATGTAAAGCATGGTGTCCATTTGCTCAGGGCTTGGTTCAACCAGCATGCCTGATGCAGTAAAACCTAATAGTGTGGCTTTTTCGCAGATAAGTTCTGCAGATAGAGTCGGCACAGTCACGACTCGCGCGTCATCTTTTAGGCACTTCAATGCATCAAGCGCGGTATCGCCACCGACCAAATCAATCAGCACATCGACATCTGATACTCTTTCTGATGCTGGCGCAAACTTATAGTTAATCGCGTGAGCACCTAGCGTCGCAAGGTAATCAAGATTGGCTTCGCTGCAGGTTGTGTAAACCTCAGCTTTTGCTGCCACTGCAATTTGAACCGCAAGGTGACCAACGCCGCCCGCGCCCGCTAAAATAAGCACGCGGTCGCCTTCTTTCACTTCGGCTTTGTTGAGCGCTTGTGCCGCGGTTTGACTCGCGAGTGGTAATGCAGCTGCCGCTTCTAAAGTGACAGAATCAGGAACCATACTTAGTGCCGCTTCTGGAACACACACATATTGGCTGTAACCGCCACCTTGCAGTGGAAAACCAATAAAGCCAGCCACGTTATCACCAACAGTAAAGCGTTCAGCCTGTTCGCCTAGCGTGACAATTTGCCCTGAAATATCGTAGCCAGGTACCCAAGGCAGGTTATCTTTGTTTTGTGCTGCCGCCCAACCAAGGCCCGCTCGAGTTTTGACATCAATCGGATTAATGCCTGAAAAGGAAACTTTAACCACCACTTCTCCAGCCTTAGGCTCAGGGATCGCAATGGTTTGAATACTTAGGTTTTCGACGCCGCCGAATTGAGTAATCGCAATCTGTTTATTTTCCATTTCCACATTTCCTTGATTGATAAAAGCCCTAGTGAGCAAGCACCCTAATTAATAAAAAGAAAGGGATGCGAAAGCATCCCTTTGACTATAAACCATTTAATAAGGCGAAGTTAACCGCTCATTCGTAAATTGACGACCAATTAACGTAACGATACATGACCCAGCAAATCCACTAGCCCACGAGAGCTAATAGAATACCCGCCGCAACCGCACTACCAAGTACACCGGCTACGTTCGGGCCCATTGCATGCATCAACAAGAAGTTCTGAGGGTTTGCCTCAAGACCAACCTTGTTCACAACACGTGCCGCCATTGGAACCGCTGATACGCCAGCTGCGCCAATCAGTGGGTTGATGTCCTCTTTCGAGAATCGGTTCAACACCTTAGCCATCAATACACCACCCGCCGTACCGATACTGAACGCGACCGCACCCAAACCTAGAATACCCAGTGTTTCTAAGTTCAAGAACGTATCCGCTTGAAGCTTAGAACCAACCCCTAGACCTAGGAAAATAGTTACAACGTTAATCAGTTCGTTTTGAGCTGTTTTTGAAAGGCGATCAACCACACCCGCTTCACGCATTAAGTTACCCAAACAGAACATACCAACTAGAGGTGTTGCTGAAGGTAGGAACAAAATCGTCATCAGTAGTACAGCAAGCGGGAAAAGAATCTTCTCGGCTTTGCTAACGTGACGAAGTTGAGCCATCTTAATTTTGCGCTCTTCAGGAGACGTTAACGCTTTCATGATTGGTGGCTGAATGATCGGAACCAAAGCCATGTAGCTATAAGCCGCTACTGCAATGGCACCTAAAAGATCCGGAGATAACTTACTCGCCAAGAAGATCGCAGTTGGGCCATCGGCACCACCAATGATCGCAATTGACGAAGCATCGGCCATCGAGAACTCCATTCCTGGAACGTAGTTCAGCAAGATCGCGCCAAATAGCGTCGCGAAGATACCAAACTGAGCCGCAGCCCCTAGCCACAACGTTTTAGGGTTCGCAATCAACGCACCGAAGTCCGTCATCGCACCAACACCCATAAAGATCAGCAGTGGGAAAATACCTGTCTCAATACCAATGTAGTAGACGTAGTAGAGCAAACCACCTGGATCAGTAAACCCAGCATTTGGAATGTTTGCTAATACAGCACCAAAACCAATAGGCAGTAGAAGTAACGGTTCAAATCCTTTACGAATTGCCAAAAACAACAGTAAGCAACCAACCAGCATCATACAGATCTGGCCGAACTCAAAGTTCGCAATCCCTGTTTCAGACCATAAGGTCATCAATCCTTCCATGGTACTCCCTTACGCTAAGCTTAGTAGTGGAGCGCCTACAGTAACTGCATCGCCTTCTTTAACATTCAATTCTTGAACGATACCACCACGAGCAGCACGAACTTCCGTTTCCATCTTCATCGCTTCTAGGATTAGTAGAACGTCGCCTTCAGAAACCTCAGTACCCGCCTGAACGTTTACTTTAAAGATGTTACCCGCCAATGGAGCTGGAACTGCTTCTGCATCAGAAGCCGCAGCAGGTGCTGCTTGAGACGCTTGTGCTGGTTTCGCTGATGGAGATACCGATGTCAGTTCACCTTGAGGGCCAACTTCAACATCGTAAACCTGGCCATCAACCTTCACGCTGTAGCTTTCAATACCACCAGAAGCTTGTACAGGAGCTGCAGCAACTGGAGCCGCAACTTCTAGCGTTGGTGCAGGTTCAAATGCTTCAGGATTACGACGGTTCTTAAGGAACTTAAGACCCACTTGTGGGAAGAGCGCGTAAGTCAGTACATCATCAACCGTATCTTCAGCTAGAGAGATACCCTCTGATTTCGCTTTCTCTAACAGATCCGTCGTTAACGTATCCATTTCAGACTTAAGTAAATCAGCAGGACGACAAGTAATCGGCTCTGCACCGTCTAGAACTTTCGCTTGCAGTTCAGCATCCACTTCAGCAGGAGCTTGACCGTATTCACCTTTCAGTAGACCAGCAGTCTCTTTCGTGATGCTCTTATAGCGTTCGCCCGTTAAGACGTTAATAACCGCTTGAGTACCGACAATCTGAGAAGTTGGTGTTACTAAAGGAATGTAACCAAGCTCTTTACGTACGCGTGGGATCTCTTCTAGAACTTCATCCATGCGATCGGCGGCGCCTTGCTCTTTAAGCTGGCCTTCCATGTTAGTTAACATTCCGCCAGGAACTTGAGCGATTAAGATGCGAGAATCGACACCTTTTAGCTGACCTTCCCATTTCGCGTACTTTTTACGTACATCACGGAAGTAAGCCGCGATGGGTTCGATTTGGTCTAGTTTAAGATTCGTGTCGCGCTCTGTACCTTCTAACATCGCAACAACCGTTTCGGTTGGCGTATGACCGTAAGTACAGCTCATTGAAGAAATAGCGGTATCTAGAATGTCGATACCCGCTTCAACGGCTTTAACCGCTGTTGCAGTCGATAGACCAGTTGTCGCGTGGCTATGCAGTGCTAGAGGAACGTCACACGATGCTTTGATACGTGTAATCAGCTCTTCTGCTTCATACGGCTTTAATAAACCTGACATATCTTTGATACATAGTGAGTGACAACCTAGGTCCTCTAGGCGCTTAGCCAAATCAACCCAAGTATCTGAATTGTGGACCGGACTGGTTGTGTAAGACAACGTACCTTGAGCGTGGCCACCAACGTCGATCGTTGCTTTCACTGCTTTTTCAAAGTTACGCACGTCATTCATCGCATCAAAGATACGGAATACGTCCATGCCGTTTTTATGGGCACGTTCAACAAATTTTTCTACTACATCATCCGCGTAGTGACGGTAGCCCAATAGGTTTTGACCACGCAGTAGCATCTGCATTGGTGTGTTTGGCATCGCTTTTTTCAGCTCACGCAAACGCTCCCATGGATCCTCGCCAAGAAAACGGATACACGAATCAAACGTCGCGCCGCCCCAAGTCTCAAGTGACCAGTAACCGACTTTATCCAGTTCTGCCGCAATTGGCAGCATATCTTCGATACGCATACGAGTAGCAAATAGTGACTGGTGCGCGTCACGAAGTACCACATCTGTGATAGCTAGTGGTTTAGACATGCTCATAAACTCCTTTTTAATCCTTTAAATACTACTTAGCAGTAGACGCACGGTATTGATGAACCGCGGCCGAAATTGCAGCCACTACCTGTGGACTAACAGCTGAAGGGTTTGATTGTGATTTTTGAATTTTTTTAGGTGCTGCGATCGGCTCTGGTACTTCTTCTGGTACCAGTTTTGACATCAACCGAACGAGGTAAACTAGAATAGTTAGGAAAATAAAGACAACGGACATCCCCGTTATCATTAGAGTCGCCGCATCTCCTAGCAGGCTTCCAATATTAGTCATGTTGCTTCCTTTCTTCGTCATCCTGACATACGTACAGGATTTCAGCGAATAGTGATCCCGACCAATGGATTATCTCGATTGGTAAAAGTTTGTCAATTTTGTTTAAGGTTCTGTTACGGATAACGCACACATAAGGTTAATTATTCGCCTATCAGATCACATAAATCTGTCAAATACGTCATTTTTAGATATTTAAACTGTGACTTAAACGGGGCTTTTCTGGGAATTGATATGAGAAAGGTGGAATAACAAAGAAGCAATCAAGAACTACTTTAAATACAACAAGTTAAACAACGAAAAAATTTAACATTGTCGCAACAAATTTGCAGCAGACATAAAAAAAGCCTCGTATAAACGAGGCTTTTTCTAATAATGTGGCGCGCTCTGGAGGATTCGAACCTCCGACCGCCTGGTTCGTAGCCAGGTACTCTATCCAGCTGAGCTAAGAGCGCACGGTTTTAATATCAATTCATTGTTACTAACAACAGATCAATATAAGGATTTCATTCTTATAAGAAAAAAGCCCTAAATAGTGGCGCGTCCTGGAGGATTCGAACCTCCGACCGCCTGGTTCGTAGCCAGGTACTCTATCCAGCTGAGCTAAGGACGCACGGTTTTCGATATCAGTATTTCCAATATCAGGAGTTCACAAGGAAACCCTAAAGAGTGGCGCGTCCTGGAGGATTCGAACCTCCGACCGCCTGGTTCGTAGCCAGGTACTCTATCCAGCTGAGCTAAGGACGCGCAGTTTTCGATATCGGTATTCCCAATATCAGGGGTTCATAAAAGAAACCCTAAATAGTGGCGCGCTCTGGAGGATTCGAACCTCCGACCGCCTGGTTCGTAGCCAGGTACTCTATCCAGCTGAGCTAAGAGCGCACGGTTTTCGATATCAGTATTCCCAATATCAGGAGTTCACAAGGAAACCCTAAAGAGTGGCGCGTCCTGGAGGATTCGAACCTCCGACCGCCTGGTTCGTAGCCAGGTACTCTATCCAGCTGAGCTAAGGACGCACGGTTTTTGATATTAATTCTCGACGAACGATTTATCAATATCAGGATTCACATTCTTATAAGAACTAAACCCTAAATAGTGGCGCGCTCTGGAGGATTCGAACCTCCGACCGCCTGGTTCGTAGCCAGGTACTCTATCCAGCTGAGCTAAGAGCGCACGGTTTTAGTATCAACTTAGTCAATACAAGGACTTTCATTCTTAAAAGAAATAAACCCTTAAATAGTGGCGCGTCCTGGAGGATTCGAACCTCCGACCGCCTGGTTCGTAGCCAGGTACTCTATCCAGCTGAGCTAAGGACGCACGGTGTTCATTCATTAAGAATGAAGTTGTGAAATATATCACATTCTTCTTGCTACGAAGAAAAAAAAAGGCCATCGGCCTGTAATGAATGGCGGTGAGGGAGGGATTCGAACCCTCGATGCAGCTACAAACCACATACTCCCTTAGCAGGGGAGCGCCTTCGGCCACTCGGCCACCTCACCTAATTCATTATTCTCAAATCACTTACAAGTAAGAGAAGAGAGAATGGCGCGTCCTGGAGGATTCGAACCTCCGACCGCCTGGTTCGTAGCCAGGTACTCTATCCAGCTGAGCTAAGGACGCACATTTACATTGTCTAAATTGCTAATTTTAGACTCGCAAGAAATGGCGGTGAGGGAGGGATTCGAACCCTCGATGCAGCTACAAACCACATACTCCCTTAGCAGGGGAGCGCCTTCGGCCTCTCGGCCACCTCACCGTCTTGCGGAGGCACATATTACGTTTTACCGAAAATATGTCAAACACTTTATTGAAAAAAATTGGACAAAAACACTCAACCGTTTGCTATTTAATCAAAGCGCTTGCAAATTGAACTTGTAAGATTCAAATCGCGCTTTTTCCCTTAAAAATTAAGGTGAAAGATTGGCAATAATAAACAGCCGAAAACAATTATCTAATTTCTCCAGCAGCAAGTGCTACCGCTGATGGCACAATACTACGGGATGCGTATTTTCGCCATAGGGGAAGCGAATAAATCTTGAGTTTTGCCAAACAAAATACAGAGCAACAGTTCTGTTCAACCTTGTCTGTATCTCACAGCATCACAAAGCATTCACTTCACCACTTTGAGACCGATCCGTTATCCAACCCATCTATGTCCCAATCAGTGTTTCGGTTCCCCAAGATCAAAAAAGGCTAGCAACAATGCTAGCCTCTTCTCTACGCAAAAGTATTAGTAGTTGCCAGATGCAACGTTACCATTACCTTTTTCAGCTTGAATGCGCATGTAGATCTCTTCACGGTGAACAGATACTTCTTTAGGTGCGTTAACACCGATACGTACTTGGTTACCTTTAACGCCTAGTACAGTAACTGTTACTTCATCACCAATCATCAGTGTTTCGCCAACGCGGCGAGTCAAAATTAGCATTCTTTGCTCCTTGAGTAATCTCTAAATTTATCTAGCTACGAGAGTATTATCCAACAAAAGTTATATTTTCGTAAACTATCGATTGAGTTTATTTAACCAAAATGCACTTCTTTTTTAGGATAACCCTGTGTTTCACGCGCTACGATGTATGCATTGTGTAATATGTTAGCAGCCATATCGACTTGCGTTGGTGATATCACCAAAGTTAAAGACTGCTGCTGCAATAAGTGATGCTGTACATCAATTTCGCCTTCAGACAACAATCCATGTGAACTGACCACAATTTCTTGTGTTCGGCTTCCTACCACAGTTAACAAACTAACCTGTTCACTATTACGGATTTTCTCAGCAAAAACTAGTTTTAATTTGGCACTTATGTCTTGTTTAATAATGAGTGCTGCCCGTTCTGTTTCCTCGATCACACTACAGACTTCGATCCCCAACAGTTGGCAATGTGAAATGAAAGACGGTAAATCTTCATTCAAACACTCGATACGCACCATATCTCTTTGGATGGCGATGCCAGCAATATCATTCAAACACTGATTACCCGCGATCAATGTGCCCTCGCCTTGTTCAAAGCTTGAAAGCACTCGCAATGACACGTTGTGCTGCCATGCATACTGAACACAAGGAAGGTGCAATACCTTAGCGCCTCGGCGAGCCATCTCTTCCATAGAAGGAAAGTCTAAAGTATCTAATTTCTGAGATTGTTTTACGACTCTAGGGTCACAAGAGTAAACACCATCTACATCAGTATAGATCTGGCATTCTTTCGCCTGCAAGGCACCTGCAAGCGCGACCGCTGTAGTATCTGAACCACCGCGGCCTAATGTCGTGATATCACCTTTCGCATTGAATCCTTGAAAGCCTGCAACAATAACAATCTGGTTGTCATCTAGCAGAGCTTGAATCGGAGCAGTATCAATACGCTCAATCGCTGCATTATTATGATTAGAATCCGTGTGTATCTTGGCTTGATAGCCAGTCATCGATGTCGCTTCATAACCTAACTTGTGTAACGTCATTGCTAACAAGGCCATGGAAACTTGCTCGCCAGCCGTTAACAACACATCCAGTTCTCTAGCGTTTGGTACGCTATCAACTTGCGTGGCTAAATTAACTAACCGATTTGTTTCACCAGACATAGCAGAAACGACAACCACGATCTGGTTCCCTTCATTTTTCGCTTCAATGATTTTTTCTGCTACATGATGGATTCGTTCAATTGAACCCACCGACGTTCCACCAAATTTCTGCACGATAAGAGGCATTTTCACCCGTCCTCACCTTCCCAAGACCAATGTCTATATATGACAAAAAAACACATACTCCGCGTCAGGGCGAAGCAATAAAAAATTAACCAAGGAGTCTAACGCCACCATTAGACTTCTTGGTTAATCTCAATCAAACCTTGTTTAAACACACTTCCAATAGGCAAATCGAGTAGGAGGAGGC